>NZ_JBEZMM010000024.1:0-57979 GCF_040652715.1 Streptomyces sp. NPDC048196
GGTCGCACAGATCATCCCGTGGAACTTCCCGATCCTGATGGCCGCCTGGAAGCTCGCCCCGGCGCTGGCGGCGGCGCCCCTTAGGGGTTAGGCGAACAGATCCCCTAAGGGGCGCGAGAGCCCCCTCGGGGCCGACAACGTGGCGGGACGTGGCGGTATTCCCGGGAGGGGACGGCGTCACCACGGGAGGAACACCACGGGGGAAGTGGGTGTAGTTCGGCCCGTATGAGAGGAACACCACGGGGGGAATCGGGTGTAGTTCGGCCCGTCTGACCCGTGCGAGCGGTACGGGCCCACGGGCCCCCGGGGCAAACGGCCCGCGTGGCCCCCGTAGGCCCCTCCCCCCTAAGCCGGTCGCCCCGACGTCACCGCGTAGAAGGCCACCGCTGCGGCGGCGCCGACGTTGAGGGAGTCGACGCCGTGGGCCATCGGGATGCGGGCCCATTCGTCGGCGGCGCGCAGGGCGCCGGTGGTGAGGCCGCCGCCCTCCGCGCCCAGCATCAGGGCGACGCGGTCCAGCGTGTGCGGGGCGGCCTCGTCGATGGTGGAGGCCTTCTCGGCCGGGGTGAGGGCGAGCAGCTTGAAGCCCGCTTCCCGTACGACGGACAGGTCGCGGGGCCAGCTCTCCAGGCGGGCGTACGGGACGGAGAAGACCGCCCCCATGGAGACCTTGACCGAGCGGCGGTAGAGGGGGTCGGCGCAGTCCGGGGAGAGCAGCACCGCGTCCATGCCGAGGGCCGCCGCACTGCGGAAGATCGCGCCGATGTTGGTGTGGTCGTTGACGGCCTCCATGACCACGATGCGGCGCGCCCCGGCGAGGAGTTCGGTGGCCTCGGGCAGCGGGGTGCGCTGCATGGAGGCGAGCGCGCCGCGGTGCACGTGATAGCCCGTCACCTGTTCGGCGAGGGCCGGGCTGACGGCGTAGACCGGGGCCGGGACCTCGTCGATGACGTCGCGCATGACGTCGACCCACTTCGAGGAGAGCAGCATCGAGCGCATCTCGTAGCCGGCGTGCCGGGCGCGCCGGATGACCTTCTCGCCCTCGGCGATGAAGAGTCCCTCCGCGGGCTCGCGCCGGCGCCGCAGTTCGACGTCGGTCAGGCCGGTGTAGTCGGCCAGCCGCGGGTCGTCCGGGTCGTCGACGGTGATGATTTCTGCCACGGGGAGATAGTGCCTTGTCGGTGTCGGGGTTCCAATGCCGGGGGAATGCCCGGGGAAACGAATCAGCTAGTCCGCCGTGGTCGTCGCGCCGACGGTGACGACGTCGCCGATGACGATGACCGCCGGCGGCCGGATGCCCTCGGAGCGGACCGTCTCGCCGAGGGTGGCGAGGGTGGCGTCGACCCGGCGCTGGGTGGCGGTGGTGCCCTCCTGGATGACGGCGGCCGGGGTGTCGGCGGGGCGGCCGTGCTCGATGAGCTTGGCCGCGATGGCGCCGCTGTTCTCCACTCCCATGAGGACGACCAGGGTGCCGCGCAGCTTGGCGAGGGCCGGCCAGTCGACCAGGGAGCGCTCGTCGTCGGGGGCGACGTGGCCGCTGACGACGGTGAACTCGTGGGCCACGCCGCGGTGGGTGACGGGGATGCCGGCGGCGCCCGGCACCGAGATGGTGCTGGAGATGCCGGGCACGACCGTGCAGGGGATGCCGGCCTCGGCGAGCGCCTGGGCCTCCTCCATGCCGCGGCCGAAGACGAACGGGTCGCCGCCCTTGAGGCGGACCACGGCCTTACCGGCCTTGGCGTGCTCGATCAGCGCGTTGTTGATGGCCTCCTGGGCCATGAACCGGCCATAGGGGATCTTCGCGGCGTCGATGACCTCGACGTGCGGGGGCAGCTCGGCCAGCAGGTCGCGGGGGCCGAGGCGGTCGGCGATGACGACGTCGGCCTCGGCGAGGAGACGGCGGCCGCGGACGGTGATCAGATCGGGGTCGCCGGGACCGCCGCCGACCAGCGCCACGCCGGGGGTGTGCGGGCGGCGGTGGTGCGGGGCGGCGATGCTGCCGTCGCGCAGGCCCTCCACGATGGCGTCGCGTACGGCGGCCGAGCGGCGCGGGTCGCGGCCGGTGAGGACGGCCACGGTCACGCCCTCGCTGCGCCCGGTGGCCGGGGTCCAGGCGGTGGCCGCCTCGGCGTCGTCGGCGCGTACGCACCACACCCGCCGCTCCTCGGCCTCCTGGGAGGCGGCGGCGTTGGCCTCGGGGTCGTCGGTGGAGATCAGCGCGTACCAGGCCTCGGCGAGGTCACCGGCCCGGTAGCGGCGGCGCTCCCAGCGGATCTCGCCGGCGTCGGCCATCGCCTCGACGGAGGGGGTGGCGGACGGGGAGACGAGCAGGACGTCCGCGCCCGCGGCGACGAGCGAGGGGAGGCGGCGCTGGGCGACCTGACCGGCTCCCAGGACGACCACCCGGCGGCCGGACAGCCGCAGTCCGACGGGGTAGGCAGCGTGTTCGGCGACGTGCTCGGCCATGGCGGGGCGGCTCCTTGTGCGGATGGTGCGAGTTCGAGACCGGATCGGTCGCTGCGGCTCTGGAGCGGCTGATCAGGGATGATACGACGCTTGAGGGCGTACGGCCCCGGCCCACAGCCTAGGGGGCTGCGGGCCGGGGGTCATGCGGGGCGGCCGTGTTCCGGCCGCACCGCATCAGCTCTTCTCCGTCACTCCGGCGGAGTCGAAGGTGGCGACCTCGTGCATGGCGCGGGCCGCGCTCTGCACGACGGGGAGAGCCAGCAGGGCGCCGGTGCCCTCGCCGAGGCGCAGGTCGAGGTCGACGAGCGGGCGCAGGCCGAGCTTGTTGAGGGCCGCGACGTGGCCGGGCTCGGCGCTGCGGTGGCCGGCGATGCAGGCGGCCAGTGCCTCGGGGGCGATGGCGCGGGCCACCAGGGCGGCGGCGCCGGCGCTGACGCCGTCGAGGATCACCGGGGTGCGCAGCGAGGCGCCGCCGAGAATCAGGCCGACCAGGGCCGCGTGCTCCAGGCCGCCGACCGCGGCGAGCACGCCGATCGGGTCGGCCGGATCGGGCTGGTGGAGTTCCAGGGCGCGGCGGACCACGTCGACCTTGCGGGCGTGCGTCTCGTCGTTGATGCCGGTGCCGCGGCCGGTGACCTCGGCCGGGTCGACGCCGGTGTAGACGGCGATCAGCGCGGCTGAGGTGGTGGTGTTGGCGATCCCCATCTCGCCCGTGAGCAGGGCCTTGTTGCCGGCCGCGACGAGGTCGCGGGCGGTCTCGATGCCCACCTCGACGGCCTTGAGGACCTCCTCCTGGGTGAGCGCGGGGCCCTGGGTGAAGTCGGCGGTGCCGGGCCGGACCTTGCGGGGCAGCAGGCCGGGGGTGGCGGGGAGTTCGCCGGCCACGCCGACGTCCACGACGCACACCTCGGCGCCGACCTGGTTGGCGAAGGCGTTGCAGACCGCGCCGCCGCCCAGGAAGTTGGCGACCATCTGGCCGGTGACCTCCTGGGGCCAGGGGGTGACGCCCTGGGCGTGCACGCCGTGGTCGCCGGCGAAGATCGCCACGGCGGCCGGCTCCGGGATCGGCGGCGGGCACTTGCGGGACAGACCGCTCAGCTGCGCGGAGATGATCTCCAGCATGCCGAGCGCGCCGGCGGGCTTGGTCATCCGCTTCTGGCGCTCCCACGCCTCGCCGAGCGCCTTGGCGTCCAGCGGGCGGATGCCCTGGAGGGTCTCCTGGAGGAGGTCGTGCGGGTTCTCGCCGGGCAACGCGCGGCGGCCGTAGGTCTCCTCGTGGACGACCCAGGACAGCGGGCGGCGCTTGGACCAGCCGGCCTGCAGCAGCTCGGGCTCCTCGGGGAACTCGTCGACGTAGCCGACGCACAGGTAGGCGACGACTTCGAGGTGCTCGGGGAGGCCCAGTTCGCGGACCATCTCACGCTCGTCGAAGAAGCTGACCCAACCGACGCCGAGGCCCTCGGCGCGGGCCGCGAGCCAGAGGTTCTCGACGGCGAGCGCGGAGGAGTACGGGGCCATCTGCGGCTGGGTGTGCCGGCCGAGGGTGTGCCGGCCGCCGCGGGTCGGGTCCGCGGTGACGACGATGTTGACCGGTGTTTCGAGGATCGCCTCGATCTTCAGCTCGCGGAACTGCTTGGCACGCGCCTTGGGCAGCGACTTGGCGTACGCGTCGCGCTGCTGCATCGCGAGCTGGTGCATCTTCTCGCGGGTCTCGGCGGACCGGATGACGACGAAGTCCCAGGGCTGGGAGTGGCCGACGCTGGGGGCGGTGTGGGCCGCCTCCAGGACGCGCAGCAGGACCTCGTTGGGGATCGGGTCGCTGCGGAAGCCGTTGCGGATGTCGCGGCGCTCGCGCATCACGCGGTGGACGGCGGCGCGCTCGGAGTCGTCGTAGCCGGCGGCCGGGGGCCCGGCCGGGACCTCCTCCGCCTCGGGGGCTCCGTCGGCGGCGTCGCTCTCCTCGGCGGCGGGCTGCTCGTCGGCGGCCGGCTGGTCAACGGCCTGCGGCTGGTCGGCCGCCGGAACCGCGGCGGGCTCCTGCGGCTGGTCCTCGTCCGCGCCCTCACCGCGCTGGAGGAGCGCCTCGGCGTCCTGCTGGTGGGGGGCCTCGTCGGCGGGGGCCTCCTCGGGCGCCTCTCCGGCGGCCGGGGTGCCGGCGGGGTCCTGGGCCTGCGGAAGGGTGTCGTCCGCGGCGGCCTGCGGCTGCTGTTCGGCGTCCGACGGCTGTTCGCCGGCCGGCTGCTCGGCGACCTGCTGGGCCGGGATGTGAACGGTGCCGGGCCGGGCCGCGGGGGCGTCGGCCGGGGTGGCGGGCTGCTCGTCGGCGGCCTGCGGCAGCTCGGGCGCGGGGGCCGTGTCCGCAGCCTGCGCCGGCTCCCTTGCCTCTTCTGCTGCCACTGCTGCCGCTTCTTCGGTTACGTCCGGTTCCGCCGCCTCTGCCGTTGCTGCTTGCTCTGTGGTCACGGGGGCTGCCGAGGTCTCCGGGGTGGTTGCGGCGGGCTCCGGAGCCGGGGCAGCCTCGGGAGTCGCTGCGGCCTCAGGCGTCACTGCGGCCTCGGGGGACGCGTCGGCGGGGGTGTCCGGCGTGGCGTCCGGTGTGGCGTCCGCGGCGGGTGCTGCGGACTCGGCGGCCGGGGTCGCCTCTCCCTCGGGGGCGGCCGTGACGGCAGCGGCGGCCGAGGGGTCAGGAGTAGTCGCCTCCGGCGGCTCTATGACGGTCTGCTCCTGCTCGACGGGGGCGACCGCCTGCTCGACCGGGGCGCCGTCCTCGGTGCCGGGCAGGGCGACGGGGCCCTGTGGCGCCGCGGCGGCCTCGGAGGCAACGGCCTCGGAGGCAACGGCCTCGGAGGCGGCGGCTTCCGGCGCGGCGGCCTCGGGCTGCGGCTGGGCGGCGGCGTCGACCGTGACGTTGTCTTCGTCTTCCGTGCCCTCGGCCGCGCCCTGCTCAGGAACGTCCTGCACGGGCACTTCTTGGGCGGACACTTCCTGGGCAGGCACTTCCTGGGCAGGTGCGTCCTGGACAGGGGCCTCCTGTGCCTGAGTGTCCGGAATCTGAGCGTCCGGAATCTGAGCCTCCGGGGCCTGGGCGGTCGGCTGCTCCTCCGTCGGGGCCTCGGCGGGCTCGCCCGGTGCGGTCCCGTCCGCGGTGCCCTCCGCGGGCTGCGCCACCGGCTCGGGCTGTGCCTGCGGCTGCGCCACGGGCGGCTGTTCGGCGGCCTGCGGCTGTTCGGCGGGCAGCTCGGGGTCCTGGGTCACGGGCTGTGCGACCGGCTGCGCGGTCTCCACCGCCGGCGCGGCGAGGGCTTCCGCGGGCGCGGCCGCCTCCTCCGCCGCCGGTGCCGCGTCGGCAACCGGGGCCGCTTCCGCGGCGGTTGCGGTCTCCTCGACCGGCGGCAGCTGATCGGCCACCGGCGCCGGTGCGGCCACCGCGGCCGGTTCGGCAGCCGGTGCCGGCTCGGGGGCGGGGGCCGGTGCGGCCTGGGCCGCGGCGTCGTTCCAGGCCGGCATCTGGGCCGGGATCTCGCCGAGCTGCGGGCCCGGCAACGGGCCCTGGCCGGCGGCACCGTAGGTCTGCTCGGGAGACAACTGCCCACCGTAGGACTGGCCGCCGTAGGACTGGCCGCCGTATGTCTGCTCGGCGTACGGCGCCGCCCCGGCCTGCGGCTGGGGTGCGGCGTACGCCTGGGCCGGGGCCGGCTGGGCGTCCTGGGGTGCGGCGGGGACCTGCTGGGCGGCCGCGGCGGCCTCCGGGGCCACGGGGGCCTGGGCGGGGGCGGCGGCGGCGTCGAAGTATTCGGGGGCGCCGGCGGGCGGGGCGGCGTGCCGGGCGGGGGCGGGGGCGTCTGCGGGGCCGCGGTCGGCGAGCGAGCGGACCACGCCGCCGGTCGCGTCGGGCACCGGCGGGCCCATGTGCAGCGGGCGGCGGTTGGGCGCGGCCGCGCGGGCCCGGTCCGGCTGCTGGGGCGCCGCGGGCTGCGGGATGCGGACCGCGCTCAGGTCGACGGAGCCGGAGTCCCGGCCGCCGCTCTCGTGGTCGCCGGCCTGGGCGGGCATCGCCTCGTAGCCGGTGGCGCCCTGGGCGGCGGCGTCGAACGGCACGCCCTGCTGCGGCTGCTGGGCCGGGCCCTGGAGGGTCTCGTGCGGCAGCGGCTGGCCCGCGGGCTGCTCGCTCCAGGCGCCCTGGGCGCCCGGCATGAGCAGCAGGTCGTCGTCCTCGACGGCGGGATCGGTCTGGTCGAGGTAGGGGTAGTCGCCCTGAGGGGTCACCATGCCCGGCAGCTCCGTGGGTCCGGCGTCGGCAGGGGAGGGAGCGGCCGCCGGCTGCGGCTGCCCGGGATGTCCGCCTGCGTTCTCCGGCTGTCCCTCGCCCGGGACCTGGCCGGTGTCGGTCATGCGTACCCCTCGCCCATTGGTAGTGCTCCTTCCAACCGCTCGTGCGACACGCTCGACCGGGGCGCCCCGACGCCCCGATAGCTAGAACGAGCGAGCACGCCTCGCGGCACGACCACGCTCACAGCTTCATATTCGTCCAAAACCACGGCATTTTCCGGATATTGGCGTACGAAGCCGAACGTGGAACGGCGGCGCAACGATCCGCCAGCCTACCTCGCGCGGGTTGCCTTCCTGGTCACGGGTGAGGAACGCGATACCCGCTGAGCAAAAAGACCACGGACCGCTCGCGTTCGACCCAGACGGAGGTGTCCAGGTCCACGGACTGCAGCAGGGCGCACTCGACGTCGTACCCGCCGTCGGCCAGTGCCCGGCCCAGCAGCTCGGCCTCGTCGCGGGTGGCGGCGTGGGTGACGATCCGTTCGGGACGGCGGGCGGCGCAGGCGGTGACGACCTCCACTCCCCCGCCGCCGATCCGTACGACGTCGGGCTCGGGCAGGTCCTCCAGGATCTGCGGCGCCCGCCCGTGGACGACCTGGAGTTGGACGCCGTGCCGGCGGGCGACGGCGGCGGTGCGTCCGCAGGCGTCCGGGTCGGCGTCCACCGCGATGACCGCGGCGCCGAACCGCGCGGCCTCCACGGCGGCGGCTCCGCTGCCGGCGCCGATGTCCCAGACCAGGTCGCCCACCCGGGGCCCGAGGCGGGCGAGTTGGGCGGTGCGCAGCTGGACGGTCTCCCCCTCGGCGAGGGCTCCGCCGTAGGCGCGGTTGGGCAGTCCCCAGCCGCGCGGTCCGGTCGGATGGCCGACCTCGTGGCCGGCGATCCAGCCGGTGCCCTGGGCCGCGGCGCCGCCGGGTGAACCGCCGACGACGATGACGACGTTGGGGTCGCGCCAGACGTGGTCGGCGGCCTTGTCGGATGTGAGGACCGTCACCTGCTCGCGTTCGGTGCCCAGTTCCTCGCAGATGACGAAGGTGCGGTGGACGCCGCCGAGCAGCAGGGCGAGTTCGGCGGGGCCGGCGCCGGGCGAGGTGAGCACCGCGACCTTGGTGTGGGCGCGGCAGACGTTGACCGCGCGGCGCAGGTCGCGGCTGTGGGCCACCACGATCTGGGCGTCGTCCCAGGGCATGCCGGCGCGGGCGAAGGCGGCCGCGACGGAGGAGACGGCCGGGACGACCTCGACCTCCAGGCCGTGCTCGGGGGCCCGCAGGGTGCGGACGACGCCGAAGAAGCCGGGGTCGCCGTCGGCGAGGACGACGGCGGTGCCGCGGTGCTGGGCGATCCGGCGGGCGGCCAGGGTGACGCTGCCGAGCCGGATCCGCTCGGCGTGCGGCGGGACTTCGGGCAGTGCGAGGTGGTGGGCGGCGCCGGCCACCAGTGTGGCGGCGCCGAGGGCGGAGCGGGCGGCGGCGGTCAGCGGAGAGCCGTCCCATCCGATCACCGTGACCCGGTCGGCCATGCTCGTCAGTCTCCTGGGGCTGCTGTGGGTACGCGGGCGGTGGCGGCCGCGGGGTGGCCGCGGGCCGGTGGCGCGCCGCTGTGGTGCGCCGGACGCAGGTCCGTGCTGGTCGCGCGGGTGCGCGGCAGGCCGAGGGTACCCCGAGAGGTACGGACCTGGGCGCGGGCGTGGGTCAGTTCCACTCGGGGTAGGTGAATCCGTTCGCGTCGGCCATCCGGCCGGGGATCCCGTCGAGGTCCTCGGGCAGCAGGCTCCAGACGATCAGATCGGTGCGGATGTCCGTCCAGCCGCCGTCCTCCGTGCGGCTGCGGGCTATCCAGGCGTTGCGCAGCACGCCCTCACTGATGCAGCCGATCTTCTGGGCGACCTGCTGGGAGGCGGTGTTGTCGGCGGCGGTGCGCAGTTCGAGGCGTTCGAACTTCTCGTGGTGGAAGAGCCACTGCGCGACCGCGAGGACGGATTCCGAGGCGTAGCCCTCGCCGCGGGCCCAGGGGGCGGTGACGTAGCCGATCTCGGTGGAGCGGATGCGCCAGTCGGTGTTTTCGAGGTGGACGGTGCCGACCAGGCGCTGGGTGAGGAATTCGGTGACGGCGAGGGCGAGGCCGCGGCCGGTGGTGCGGAGCGCGGCGGCCTTGCCGGTGGCCCAGGCGCGGGCCTCGGCGGTGGTGTACGGGTGCGGCAGTGCGGTCCAGGCGGTGACCAGCTCGTCGGACATCATCTCGGCGAGGGCGGGGACGTCGGCCTCTTCGAAGGGGCGCAGCACCAGCCGGTCCGTGCTGAGGGAGATGTCCGGGAAGGTGGATGTCATGCCGCTGCTCCAACGCCGTTGACCGTGGGTGCTCCGGGACGTCGCGGGATGGTTCAGCGCGAGGTCACGGGCCGTCTGACCGTCTTGAATGCACCAGCATGCAGCATCGGTGGGTGGGTGTGCCACGCGCCCGGGCCCCGGCCGCGCGGGGTGCGCTGCCGGGGCCCGGTGGTGGCTTGGGGGGTCAGGCCTTGGCGGGACCGAAGGCGGGGATGACCGAGCCGTCCTTGTACTTGTCCTCGATGAACTTCTTGACCTCGGGGGAGTTCAGGAGCTTGGCCAGCTTCTTGATCCGCGGGTCGTTCTCGTTGCCCTTCTTGACGGCGAGGAAGTTGGCGTAGGGGTTGCCCTTGGCCTTCTCCAGCGCGAGGGCGTCCTTGGAGGGCTTGAGGTGGGCGCCGATGGCGAAGTTGCCGTTGATGACGGCGGCGTCGACGTCGTCGATGCGCGGCGCGGTCTGCGCGGCCTCCAGCTCGGTGATCTTGATGCCCTTGTCGTCCTTGACGTCGGTGAGCTTGGCGTCGGCGCCGACGCCGGGCTTGAGGGTGATCACGCCGTTGTCGGCGAGCAGCTTGAGCGCGCGGCCCTCGTTGGACGGGTCGTTGGGGACCGAGACGGTCGAGCCGGACTTGAGCTCCGAGAGCTTGTGGATCTTCTTGGAGTACAGGCCGAGGGGCTCGATGAGCACGTTCTGGACCGGCACGATGTGGGTGCCGTTCTCCTTGTTGAAGGTGTCCAGGAAGGGCTTGTGCTGGAAGAAGTTGGCGTCGACCTGGCCGTCGTCGGTGACCTTGTTGGGGATCTTGTAGTCGTTGAACGGCTTGACGACGAGCTTGAGGCCCGCCTTGGCCGCCAGCTCGTTCTTGACGAAGTCGAGGATGGTGGCGTGCGGGGTGGGGCTCGCGGCGACGACGAGGGGGGCGTTCTTGTCGCTCTTGTCGCTGCTGGCCGTGGTGTCGGAGGGCGCGGAGCAGGCGCTCGCGCCCAGGGCGACGGCGGAGGCGGCGGCGACGGCCACGGTGATCTTGACGGTGTTGCGCACGAAGAGTGCCTCTTTCTTGTTGCCACACGGGGTGTCCGTGTGCTGTCCGCCCGGCAAAGGGTCCGGGCTCTCGGGTGGTGCGGGTGACGCGGGTGGCTTGGGGAGTCAGGCGGCCTCGGTGACGGCCGCCGGCTCCTCGGCGCGGGCGCGGCGCAGGCCGACGCGTACGGGCGAGGAGGGACGGGTGCCGCGGCCGGCGAGTCGGCGGACGATGAGGTCGCCGAGCAGCTGGACGGCGGTGACGATGACGATCAGCTCGATGACGGTGATGACCATCAGCTTGGTCTCGTACTGCAGGTAGCCGTAGTTGTAGGCGAGGGAGCCCAGTCCGCCGCCGCCGACCGCACCGGCGATCGCGGAGTAGCCGATCAGCGTGATGACGGTGGTGGTGACGGCCGCGACCAGCGCGGGCAGGGCCTGCGGCAGCAGCACCTTGAAGATGATGGTCCAGGTGCCGCCGCCCATGGCCTGGGCGGCCTCCACCAGGCCGTGGTCGACCTCGCGCAGCGCGGCCTCGACGAGGCGGGCGAAGAACGGGATCGCGGCGATGGCGAGCGGGACGACCGCGCCGGTGGGGCCGATGGAGGTGCCGACGACGAGCCGGGTGAAGGGCAGCAGCACGACGATGAGGATCAGGAACGGGAAGGACCGTCCGATGTTCGCGATCGCGCCGAGGACCTTGTTCACCACGGCGTTCTGCAGCAGGGCGCCGCGGTCGGTCAGGTGCAGCAGGATGCCGACGGGGATGCCGAAGAGGACCGCGTAGAACGTCGACCACCACACCATGAAGAGGGTGTCGAGGGTGGCGTCGTAGAGCAGCGGCTGCATCTCGGTCCAGCTCACTTGGCACCTTCCTTCAGGAGCGGGGCGGCGGCGGGCGCCGGGACGGCCACGGCGGCGGGGGCGGGGGCGGCATCGGCCACGTCGGCCACGTCGGCCACGTCAACCTGGAGGCCCTGCTCGCGCAGGAAGCCGATGGGGACGACGTTCTCCTCGAAGCGGCCGGGCAGCTCGATCCGCATCCGGCCGATCTGCTTGCCGCCGACGGTGTCCATGGCGGCGCCGAGGATCGAGATGTCGACGTTGTAGGTGCGCGCCAGCTCGGAGATCACCGGGCGGGTGGCGGCCGAGCCGTGGAAGGTGATGTCGACGACGGTGCGGTCGTCGGCGGAGGGCTCACCGCCGACCGGGAAGAGCTCGCGGGCGAGTTCGGAGCCGGGGGTGGCGAGCAGTTCGGCGACGGTGCCCTGCTCGACGACGCGGCCGTTCTTCATCAGCGCGGCCGAGTCGCAGATGGTCTTGACGACGTCCATCTCGTGCGTGATGAGGACGATGGTCAGGCCGAGCTGGCGGTTGAGGTCGCGCAGCAGGGTCAGGATGGAGCGGGTGGTCTCCGGGTCGAGGGCGCTGGTGGCCTCGTCGGAGAGCAGCACCTTGGGGTCGCCGGCCAGGGCGCGGGCGATGCCGACGCGCTGCTTCTGGCCGCCGGAGAGCTGGGCGGGGTACGCCTGGGCCTTGTCGGCGAGGCCGACCAGGTCCAGCAGTTCCAGGGCCTTGCGGGAGCGTTCGCGGCGGTCGACCTTGAGGATCTCCAGCGGCAGTTCGACGTTGTCCTGGACGGTGCGCGAGGACAGCAGGTTGAAGTGCTGGAAGACCATGCCGATGTGGCTGCGGGCGGCCCGGAGCTGGGCGCCGGCGCGCTTGCCGCGCCCGGCGATGGAGGTCAGCTCCTGGCCGGCGACGGTGACCGTGCCGGAGGTGGGGCGCTCCAGGAGGTTGAGGCAGCGGATGAGGGTGGACTTGCCGGCGCCGCTCTGGCCGATGACGCCGTACACCTCGCCCTCGCGGACGTGCAGGTCGACGCCGTCCAGGGCGGTGACGTCGCGGTCTCCTGAACGGTAGACCTTGGTCAGGCCCGTTGTGGTGATCACAGGGAATTCCGTCACTGTCGAGTGCGCGGCGGGGTCGCCGCCGGCACGGGGCATTCTTGCGAGTGCGGCAGGGGGGAACGGGAGCGGTGGCGGGCGCGGGGCCCGGCTCCTGGTTCCGGTGACGCGGGGCGGCCGTCGCGGTCGGGGACCGGTGCACGGCATGGGGTCTCGCTTCGGGGCGCGAGGCTCAGGCGGGGGCCCTCAGCGGTCACACATTCGACACATGCAACGAGCACCGGGCGTCAGGTTCGCCTCGGTCGCAGGGGTGCGGTTGCTCGTCGTGGTCATGGCGGCAAGTAAACCAGACGGCCGTGCGGGCCGATCAACCGTGTCCGAATGGCGGACCCGACCGACCGGCTTGTGGACAGCGCCTCATCCGGCCAGGGTGAGCTCCACCGTCCCGTCCGTGGCCTGCGCGGATACCGCCGACAGGTCGGGGACGACGACGTCGGCACAGAGCTCGGCGGCCGGGTGGGTTGTGGTCAACGCCACGGTCGTCATGCCGGCCGCGCGGCCGACCGCCAGCCCGGCCGGGGCGTCCTCGAAGACGACGCAGCGGGCCGGGTCCACGCCGAGCCGGCGGGCGGCCAGCAGGAACGGCTCCGGGTCGGGCTTGCCGCGGGTGATGTCGTCGGCGGCTATCAGCTTCTTCGGCCGGACCCCGACCTCACCGAGGCGGGCCTCGGCCAGCCGCCGGGTGGCGGAGGTGACCACCGCCCACCGCTCGGGAGGCAGGCCCGCGAGGAGGGCGCGGGTGCCGGGCAGCAGGGTCACTCCCCCGGCGACGTCCTCGACCTCCAGCTGTTCGATGCGTGCCAGCGCACCGGGCACCTGCCCGGCCGGGAGCAGATCGGCGGCGATCTCGGCGGCCGGACGGCCGTGCAGCTCGACCCGGGCGAAGTCCTCGGGGGCGATGCCGTACTCCTTGGCCCACCGCGTCCAGCAGCGGTGGACGGAGTCGAGGGAGGAGATCAGGGTGCCGTCGTTGTCGAAGAGGAGTGCGTCCGCGTGGATCTTCATGGGGACCGAGCGTATGTGCGGTCCGGGGGCGGGCGCATCGGGTCTTTTGGCCCGTAATAGGGTCTCGGCATGCTCGATGCCCTGACGATCGCGACCGGTGTGGCCGCGCTCGCGCTCGCCGCCTGGTGCGGTTTCGCCGCCTACCGGGACCAGCGGACCATGGACTGGCACTTCCTCGGCATGGCCGTGGTGACGCTGCTCGCCGTGGTGCAGCTGGTCGTCGGCATCGTCCAGCTGGCGCGCGGCGAGAAGCCCGCGCAAGGCACGGCGATCTTCGTGGCGTATCTGCTCGGCGCGTTCGCCTGTGTGCCCGCCGCGGGCTTCATGTCCCTTGCGGAACGCACCCGTTGGGGCTCGCTGACGGTCTCCGCCGGCGGCGTGGTGCTGGCCGTGCTCGAAGTGCGGCTGTTCGACATCTGGGGAGGCTGACGTGACGGCGACCGACCGCACCACCGAGGAGGGTGCGCCGGGCACCCGCCGGAAGCTGATCACCGGCCCGGGGATCCTGCTGGTCTGGCTGTACGGCGTGATGGTGGTCGGCGCCGTGTCGCGCTCGGTCTTCCAGATCGCCACGGACTTCGACCGGGCCCCGCTGGCGTACGCGCTCTCCGCGCTCGCCGGGGTGGTCTACGGCTTCATCACCTACTCGCTGGTCCGCGGCGGCGACCGGGCCCGCCGGGCGGCGCTGGTGTGCTGTGCGGCGGAGCTGGTGGGCGTGCTGACCGTGGGCACCTGGACGCTGATCGAGCCGTCGGCGTTCCCCGACGCCACGGTCTGGTCCGACTACGGCAGGGGCTACCTCTTCATCCCGGTGCTGCTGCCGGTCACCGGGATGCTGTGGCTGCGCCGGGCGCGCACGGCGTAACGGTCGCCTCCACGGGCACCTGCGGCACGTCGCCGGTGGACGGGCCCGCCGCGGTGCGGGCCCGTTCCCTTCCGTGACGTCCAGCGACGCGCGGGCCGCTACGCCTGGGCCACGAACTCCTCGGCCACGGCCTCCTTCTCCAGCGTGACCAGGCTCAGCCGCCGGCTGAGCTCCTCGGTGCCCACGGGCGCGTAGCCGTGGCTGCGGTACAGCCGCAGATTGCCCTCGCTGCGGTGGCCGGTGAAGAGGCGGAACCGGGTGGCCGAGCGCTCCTCGGCGAGCCGCTGCTCGACCGCGGCCAGCAGCCGGCCGCCGAGACCGTGCCGCTGGAGCCGGGGGTGCACGATGAGCTTGGCTATCGCCGCGGTGCCCGACGCGTCGACGGTGCCGCGCACGGATCCGACCACCTCGTCGCCGAGCCGGGCCACCAGCACGCAGCCCTCGCCGAGTTCAGCACGCAGCGCGGCCAGCGTCTGGGTGAGCGGCTCGATTCCGTAGTCGTCGTACAGCGCGGCCTCCGACTGGTAACAGAGGTACTGCAGTTTGAGGATCTGCTCGGCGTCCTCGTCGGTCGCCGCAGAGATGGTCACGCTCGTGCCCATGCGCGTATGCCTCCCCTTATTCGGTTGGCCCGGGCGCGCGAGGGTGTGAGGGGTGTGCGCCCGGACGTGGTGCCCTGACTTCCGGACTCCCCGGAATGTGGCGGCGGCAATCGCCGCCGGGAGCATTCTGCGCAGGCAATTGGGGCAAGCGGAACGGACCGGCACCGAGCTCCTCTGTGACATTCCCAACT
Organism: Streptomyces sp. NPDC048196; assembly: GCF_040652715.1. Lineage (NCBI taxonomy): Bacteria > Bacillati > Actinomycetota > Actinomycetes > Kitasatosporales > Streptomycetaceae > Streptomyces > Streptomyces sp. NPDC048196. The sequence continues at coordinate 14,774 of NZ_JBEZMM010000024.1, forward strand.
CAGATGAGAGCACGGGGAGGTCACTCAGGACCCGGTGCCGGTGCGTGGCCGGGCGGCCGGTCAGCGCGTGCGGAACTCCTCGGCGGCCAGCAGTGCGGTGTCGGGGTTGTCGGAGAACAGTCCGTCGATGCCGGTGCCGAGGTACGCCTTGAAGACGCCGAGGGAGTCGCCGTAGGCGTTGGGGTCGGTGCCGCGGCGGAAGTCGGTCGGCAGGAACGTGTTCTCGTTACGGACCGTGTACGGGTGCAGGACCAGCCCGGCCGCGTGCGCGTCCTTGACGACGGAGCTGGGCGTGCCGAGCTTGCCGTCCTTGTCCCGCGGGACGATCACGGTCAGGTCCGGGCCGATGCCCTCGGCGAAGCCGGCGATCCAGCCGAGGCCCTCGGGCGTGACCAGGTCGGCGACGGTGCGCGGGTCGCCCGCCTCGGTGAAGTCCCAGGGGCGGTCCTTGAGCGTGCCCAGCAGGACGACCTTGGGGCAGTCGACGAGCTCGCCGAGGCGCCGGATGCTGCTGGGCTCGAAGGACTGCAGGAAGTTCGGGGAGTTGCGGCGGTGCCGGCCGTGCGCGCGCAGGGCCTTGGCGAGGCGCTCCTCCAGGCCGAGGCCGAGCCCCCGGAAGTAGGTGGGGTGCTTGGTCTCGATGTGCAGCCAGACCCGGCGGCCCCGCTTGCGGCCCTCCCGTTCGGCCCACTGCAGGACCTCCTCGAAGGTGGGCACCTGCCACCGGCCGTCGTAGAGGGTGTTGTGCTGCCGGGTGCCCGGTATGCGCTCCTTGGCGCGCAGGGTCTTGAGTTCGGCGAGCGTGAAGTCCTCGGTGAACCAGCCGGTCAGCTGCTGTCCGTCGACGGTCTTGGTGGTCCTGCGGCCGGCGAACTCCGGGTGTGCGGAGACGTCGGTGGTGGCGGTGATGTCGTTCTCGTGCCGGCAGACCAGATGGCCGTCCTTGGTGGGGACGAGGTCCTGCTCGATGACGTCCGCGCCCATGTCGAGGGCGAGTTGGTAGGAGCCGAAGGTGTGCTCGGGGCGGTAGCCGCTGGCGCCGCGGTGGCCGACGATCAGCGGCACGGGCAGCTCCCGGCCCGCCGTGCCGCGCCCGGCGGCGCCCGCCTGCCCGGCCCCGCCGAGCACCGCCGCGCCCGCACCGAGGGCCGCCGCCCCCAGCACCGTCCGCCGTCCCGGCTGCTGCCGCTTCTGCATGCCCACGCTCCTTGTTGTGCGTCGTTTCGTACGTTTCCGGGTGCGCCCGGGCGCTTCGGTGCTTTCCGGTGCCGCCGAGTGCTTCCGGGTGTTTTCCGGCCCGCGTCAAGGCGTGTTGCCCGGGTACCCGGGCAACCGGGCCGATCGTAGGCACGGACGGGTCATGCCGGGGAGACGCACGACGACTCCGGGGGGAACATGGTGGTAACACACGTCAACCGTGAGTCAACTGTGCGTATCGACCTCATGAACCCGATGTGCGCGCGGGAGTAACCCGCGAGTATCGTCCTGGGCTGCAGAGTTCTGCGCCCGCTTGACGCTGACCAGACAGCCACGACCCGGAGGACCCGTTGTCCCGCATTGTGCTCAAGGCGATTCTCGGATTCGTCATGCGTGTCCTTTACCGCCCGAAGGTCGAGGGTATGGAGCGCATTCCGGCGACCGGACCGGTGATCCTGGCCGGTAACCACGTGACCTTCATCGACTCGCTGTTCCTGAGCCTGGTGGTCAAGCGGCCGGTGTACTTCATCGGCAAGGACGAGTACGTCACCGGCACCGGCATCAAGGGCCGCCTGATGGCCTGGTTCTTCACCAGCTCCGGCATGATCCCGGTGGACCGGGACGGCGGCCACGGCGGGGTGGCGGCCCTGATGACCGGCCGCCGGGTCCTGGAGCAGGGCAAGGCGTTCGGCATCTACCCCGAGGGCACCCGCTCCCCCGACGGCCGCCTCTACCGCGGCCGTACCGGCATCGCCCGGCTCGCCCTGATGACCGGCGCGCCCGTCGTCCCGTTCGCGATGGTCGGCACGGACAAGGTGCAGCCCGGCGGCAAGGGCCGGCCGCGGATCGCCCCGGTCACGGTCCGCTTCGGTGCGGCGCTGGACTTCTCCCGGTACGACGGGATGGACCGGGACCGCTACGTGCTGCGGGCCGTCACCGACGAGGTGATGAGCGAGGTCATGGAGCTGTCCGGCCAGGAGTACGTCGACATCTACGCCACCAAGGCCAGGGCCGCCGCCTGAGCCGGCGGTCCGATCCGGCGTCACCGGGCCCCGTCCGCAGCTGCGGACGGGGCCCTTCGTGTGTCAGCAGGGCACCCGGAAGCCGCCGGGGGCGCGCTGGCCCTCGGCGCCGCCGGTCAGCGCGGAGCGCAGGGCCGCCTCGGGGCGCGGCACCACGCTGCCGTCCTGGAGCAGTTGCTGGCGCTGGGTGACGGTGCCGGTGCGGGCGCCGCGCACCGCGGCGTTCTTGACCGCGACCCGGTCGAGCGGGGCGGGCACCAGCCGCTTCCGGGCCCGTACGAAGGCGATGAAGCTCTCGAAGTCGCGGGTGTGCCGGACGGGTGCGGTGAAGCCGGTGAAGGCGCTGAAGCCGTCCTGGTTGATGAGGGTGTAGGAGGGCGCGGCGAGGCGGTAGCTGCGCTTGAGGTCGAGGGGCCTGCCGTCGATGAGGACCTCGGCGGGGTCCACCCGGCGGCCGACCCTGCCGGCGGCGTCGAAGGTGTAGCGGACGTTGGCGGAGACGGCGAGGGGGGAGAAGCCGAGGCCGCCGCCGGGGGTCGGCGCCCACTGTTCCTCCAGGGCGTCGTGGATCTGCCGGCCGGTGACGGTGACGGTGACGATCGGGTCGCCGAAGCCGACCGCGTTCCAGGCCTGGGCGAAGGTGACGGTGCCGTCCGACTCCTCGTCGAGGATCAGGTCCCCGGCGATGACCGCCTGGCCGACGCGCGGGGCGACCGCGATGACCGCGAGGTCGGCGGGGGTGTCGGGGTGCTCGGCGGGGTCGGCCGTCGGGCCGGGCGGCTGCCGGCCCGCCCACAGGGCCCAGTCGGCGACGAGGTTGCCCATGGTGGACTCCCCCAGTGCGTTGCGGCGCCGGGTGAAGGAGGCGGTCTGGGTGCCGATCTTGGTGCGGGCCCGCCGGCTGCCGTAGCCGGCCCAGTAGGAGGCGATCGACTTGAGCTCGGGATCGGGCGCCACATCGCGGGCGTTGGGGTGGTTGACGGAGGTGGTCAGCTCCCGGACCACCGACCCGGTGTCGGGGTCGAGGCGCAGATTGATCTCGTTGATGATCTGGCCGTAGCAGCCGGCCTCGACGAAGGGGCGGGGCTCGCCGTCGGGGTCGGGCAGCATCATGGTGAAGGCGCAGTGCCAGTGGCCGGTGACGATGGCGTCGATGTCCGGCGAGGCGCGCAGCGCCAGTTCGTAGGCGGGTCCGGAGGGGTTCTTGCCGCTGGAGAAGTCGCTGCCGGCGACCGCGCCGTCGTGCATGCTCAGCACGATCGCGTTGACGCCGCGTGACTTCAGCTCGGCGGCACAGCGGTTGGCGGTCTCCAGTTCGTCCAGGGTGCGCAGGCCGGGCTGGTAGGACCCGGGGAAGGACTCGGTGCCGATGGCGGTCAGGTGGATGAAGCCGATCGGCAGCCGGCGGCCGCCGCCGGCGTCCACGTGCACGATGTTGTACGGCGGAAGGACGCGTTCGCCGGTGGCGTTCCACACCATGTTGGCGCTGTAGTACGGGAAGTCCGCACCGCGGAAGCGGCGGCCGGTGGAGTCCTTGAAGTCGTCGTCGCGGCCGGCGGTGGGGAAGGCGTCGCCGTCCTCCATGTGCGAGGTCAGGAAGCGGGCGGACTTGTCGAATTCGTGGTTGCCGGCGGAGGCGAAGTCCAGGCCCATGGCGTTGAGCGCCTCGATGGTGGGCTCGTCGGCGAAGGCGGCCGCGTCGAACTCCCAGCCGGAGAAGAGGTCGCCGGGGGCGAAGAACAGGGAGTTGGAGCGGCCGTCGCGCAGCCGCTCCAGGTGGGCGGCCATATAGGCGACGCCGCCCACGGTGTAGGTCTTCCCGCCGGCTCCGGTGATGACGGAGTGGGCGCCCGGGGCGCCCTGCAGATAGCCGTGCAGGTCGGTGATGTTGAGGAGCTGGACGTCGACGTATTCGTCGGCGGTGGCCGCGTCGCGGGCGTGGCCGGTGGCGTAGGCGTTGCTTCCGATGGCGCTCGCGGTGGCCAAAGCCCCTGCGGCGGTGAAGAAGGACCGTCGTCCGATGTCGCGCACTGCGTCACTCTCCTGAGCGGGCCGTCCGTAGGGGGACGACCGGAGAGTCAAACGAGCCGCGCCTGACGGCCGGTCACCAGCGCGCGTACCGGGCGTGAACGGGCGGGGGACAGTCGCCCCCAGGGCGTGTCCTGTGGATCATCGCGGGTGCGGGGCGGGGTGATCCACCAGACACGCCCTGGGGCGGGGGTGCGCCCGCCGTCCGGCGGAGCGGGGGGCGTGCGGCGGGGTTACCTGCTGTCGGCGAGTTCCTGGCCGCGGAGCAGGAACCAGGCGGCGACCGCCGCGGCGAGCAGCACGGCGGAGGCGACCGCGGCGGCGGAGTCCACGCCGTCCACGAAGGAGTGCTGAGCCGCCCTCATCAGGACCGCGCCCTGGTGGGAGGGGAGCTGGACGGCGGTCTCGACGGCGCCGCCGAGCGATTCGCGGGCCGCGCCGACGGCGTGCTCGGGCACGCCCGCCGGGGCGGGGAAGCCCCGGTAGATGCTGGTGACGATGGAGCCGAGCAGGGCGATGCCGAGCGCGGCGCCCAGTTCGTAGGCGGTCTCGGAGACCGCGGAGGCGGCGCCGGCCTCCTCCTTGGGCACGCTGGAGAGGATCACGTCGGCGGTGACGGTGAAGGAGAAGCCGGCACCGACGCCGACGACGAAGAGGATGACGCACATCGCGGCGGTGCCGGTGTCGCCGTGCAGGGTCGTGCAGCCGGCCAGCGCGATGCCGACCATGGCCAGGCCGCCGGCCACCACGATCCGTACGGACAGCTTGCGGGCGACCCAGCCGGCGGCGAGCCCGGCGCCCACCGCGCCGACGGCGGCCGGTAGTTCGACGAGGCCGGCGTTGAGGGGCGAGCGCAGCTGCACCATCTGGAGGAACTGGGAGAGGAAGAAGACCAGGCCGGACAGTCCGAGGATGGTCAGCAGGTCGGCGAGGACGGCCCCCGAGAAGCCCCGGTGGTGGAAGAGCTTCATGTTGAGCAGCGGGGATTCCAGGGTGAGCTGCCGGCGGGCGAAGACGACCAGGGCGAGGACGCCGAGGACGGCGGTCAGCGCGACGTCCCAGCGGTAGCCGTCCACCGCGGCTTCCTTGACGGCGTAGACCACACCGACGATGCCCACCAGGGCCAGCAGCACGCTGGGGATGTCCCAGGGGCCGGGGTCGGGGTTGCGGGACTCGGGGATCACCTTGGCGCCGACGACGACCAGCAGCAGCATCACCGGCAGGTTGATGAGGAAGACCGAGCCCCACCAGAAGTGCCCCAGCAGGAAGCCGCCGAGGACCGGGCCGACGGCCATGCCGGCCGACGCCATGGCGCCCCAGATGCCGATGGCCAGGCTGCGTTCCCTGGGGTCGTGGAAGAGGTTGCGGATCAGCGCGAGGGTGGCCGGCATCAGGGTGGCGCCGGCGACGCCCTGCAGCGCCCGGGCGGCGATCATCATCTCCGGGCTGGTGGCGTAGGCGGCGAGCACCGACATCGCGCCGAACGCGACCGAGCCCATCAGCAGCAGCTTCTTGCGGCCGATGCGGTCGCCGAGGCTGCCCATGGAGACCAGCAGTCCGGCGATGACGAAGGAGTAGATGTCGCCGATCCACAGCAGTTGGGTGCCGGACGGGCGGAGGTCCTCGCTGAGGAAGGGCGTGGCGAGGCCGAGGACCGTGGCGTCGACGCCGACCAGCAGGACGGCCAGCACCAGGACGGCCAGCGCGAGCCAGCGTCCCGGGCGGGGCTGGTCGTCCACATGGGCCGAACCGGCCCGGCCTGACGCTATGGTCTCGGTCATTTCTCCATGCTCCGTCGGATGCCACCGAGCAGCAGCTCGGCGATCGAGTGGGTGAGGTCGTTGCGGGCGACCCGTCCTTCGTGGACGGACCAGGCACCGGCGCCGAGCAGGCCGTAGAACGCCTCGGTGAACCAGGCGGCGCTCAGGTCGAGGCGGAAGTCGCCGTCCTCCTGGCCGCGGCGGAAGAGGGCGGTGATGCGGGCGTCGAGTTCCGCCCAGCCGGCGTTGATCTCGCCGTCCTCGAAGAGCTGGTTCTCGGTGAAGAGGAACCCGAGGACGGCGGCGACCGGTTCGGCCTCTCGGATCAGCCGGCGCAGCGCGGCGGGGGCGTCGCCCTCGTCGAGCCGGGCGGTGTCCATCGCCTGCGCGAACCGGGCGATCCCGTGCTCCTCCAGCGCTCTGATCAGGGCGTCCCGGCCGGCGAAGTGCCGGTGCAGGGTGGCGCGGCTGATGCCGGCGGCGCGGGCGATCTCGTCCATCGACGTCGACGCCCGGCGCGTCAGCAGCGCGGCGGCTTCTTTGAGTACCCGTTCACGATCCACGGCCATGAGACGCAGGATAGCCGAATGAGACATCAATGTCTCACGCGAGACATCTCTTCTCGTACGCCGACGGCCCGCATCCGGGGTCTTTCCCGGATGCGGGCCGTCGGTACGGGTCCGTCGTCGTCTACCGCGGCTGCTTGGCCGCCGCCCACTCCTGCTGCCGCACCAGGTCGGCGCGCAGCTCGGCGAGCTGGACCGCCACCGCCGAGGGCGCGGTGCCGCCGCGGCCGCTGCGCGCGGCGAGCGCGCCGGGGACGTTGAGCACCTCGCGGACCTCGGGGGTCAGATGCGGCGAGATCTTGGCGAACTGCTCGTCGGTGAGCTCGTCCAGCTCGATGCCGTGCGCCTCGCACTCCTTGACGCAACCGCCGGCGACCTCGTGCGCCACCCGGAACGGCACGCCCTGCTTGACCAGCCACTCGGCGATGTCGGTGGCGAGCGAGAACCCGGCCGGGGCGAGCTCTTCCATCCGCTCGCGGTGGACGGTCAGGGTGGCCATCATGCCGGTGAACGCCGGGAGCAGCACCTCCAGTTGGTCGCAGGAGTCGAAGACCGGCTCCTTGTCCTCCTGGAGGTCGCGGTTGTACGCCAGCGGCAGCGCCTTGAGCGTGGCCATCAGGCCGGTCAGGTTGCCGATGAGGCGGCCCGACTTGCCGCGCGCCAGCTCCGCGATGTCCGGGTTCTTCTTCTGCGGCATGATCGACGAGCCGGTGGAGAAGGCGTCGTGGAGGGTGACGAAGGAGAACTCCTTCGTGTTCCAGATGATGATCTCTTCCGCGATCCGCGAGAGGTTCACGCCGATCATCGCGGTGATGAAGGCGAATTCGGCGACGAAGTCGCGGGAGGCGGTGCCGTCGATGGAGTTGCCGGCGCTGCCGTGCTCGAAGCCGAGGTCGCGGGCCACGGCCTCCGGGTCGAGGCCGAGGGACGAACCGGCCAGCGCGCCCGAGCCGTACGGCGAGACGGCGGTCCGCTCGTCCCACTGCCGCAGCCTCTCGGCGTCCCGGGACAGCGGCTGCACGTGCGCCAGCACGTGGTGCGCGAACAGCACCGGCTGGGCGTGCTGCAGATGCGTACGGCCCGGCATCGCCACGTCCGGGTGGGCCTCGGCCAGGCCGATCAGCGCCTCCTGGAGGTCGGCGATCAGGCCGCCGATGATCCGGGCGTGGTCGCGCAGGTACATCCGGAAGAGGGTGGCGACCTGGTCGTTGCGGGACCGGCCGGCCCGCAGCTTGCCCCCCAGGTCCGGGCCGAGCCGCTCCAGCAGCCCGCGCTCCAGGGCGCTGTGCACGTCCTCGTCGGCGACGGTGCCGATGAACGAGCCGTCGGCGACGTCCGCCTCCAGCTGGTCGAGCCCGGCGAGCATGCGCGCCAGCTCGTCCTCGCTGAGCAGCCCGGCCTGGTGCAGGACCCGGGCGTGCGCCCTCGACCCGGCGATGTCGTACGGCGCGAGGCGCCAGTCGAAGTGGACGGACGCCGACAGCTGGGCCAGGGCCTCGGCGGGACCGTCGGCGAACCGGCCGCCCCAGAGCCGGACGTCACCGCTGTTGCTGCTCACTGCTGCTCCTCGCAAGGGATGGGATGTGCGGCCGCCTCCCCACCGCTGGGCGGGGAGGCGGCCGTGGTACGAACTGCCGCCGGGCCAACGAGCCGGGCCCGGGCCGGGTCGCGTTCGGGCCTAGGCCCGCAGTTGACGTTGTGCCGCGATCTTGCTCGACATGCCGAAGAGCTCGATGAAGCCCTTCGAGAGCGACTGGTCGAAGGTGTCGCCGGTGTCGTAGGTCGCCAGGTTGAAGTCGTACAGCGACCGGTCGGACTTCCGGCCGGTGACCACGGCGCGGCCGCCGTGCAGGGTCATCCGGATGTCACCGGACACCTGCTGGTTGGCCTCCTCGATGAAGCCGTCCAGCGCCCGCTTGAGCGGTGAGAACCACAGGCCGTCGTAGACCAGCTCGCCCCAGCGCTGCTCGACCTGGCGCTTGTAGCGGGCGAGTTCGCGCTCGACGGTGACGTTCTCCAGCTCCTGGTGGGCGGTGATCAGCGCGATCGCGCCGGGCGCCTCGTACACCTCGCGGGACTTGATGCCGACGAGGCGGTCCTCGACCAGGTCGATCCGGCCGACGCCCTGGGCACCGGCCCGCTTGTTGAGCTCCTTGATGGCCTGCAGGACCGTGACGGGCCTGCCGTCGAGGGCGACCGGCACGCCCTCGTGGAAGGTGATGACGACCTCGTCCGCCTCGCGCGGGGTGGCCGGGTTCTGGGTGTACTCGTAGACGTCCTCGATGGGCGCGTTCCAGATGTCCTCCAGGAAGCCGGTCTCCACGGCCCGCCCGAAGACGTTCTGGTCGATGGAGTACGGCGACTTCTTGGTGGTGGCGATCGGGAGGTTCTTCGCCTCGCAGAAGGCGATGGCCTTGTCCCGGGTCATGGCGTAGTCACGGACCGGGGCGATGCACGTCAGGTCGGGGGCGAGGGAGGAGATGCCGGTCTCGAAGCGGACCTGGTCGTTGCCCTTGCCGGTGCAGCCGTGGGCGACGGTGGTGGCGCCGTGCTTCTTGGCGGCGGCCACGAGGTGCTTGACGATCGCCGGCCGGGAGAGCGCCGAGACCAGCGGGTACCGGTCCATGTACAGCGCGTTCGCCTTGATCGCCGGGAGGCAGTACTCGTCGGCGAATTCGTCCCTGGCGTCCGCGATCTCGGCCTCGACCGCGCCGCAGGAGAGCGCCCGCTTGCGGATGACGTCCAGGTCCTCGCCGCCCTGACCGACGTCCACGGCGACGGCGATGACCTCGGCGCCCGTCTCCTCGGCGATCCAGCCGATGCAGACGGAGGTGTCCAGGCCGCCCGAGTAGGCGAGTACGACGCGCTCGGTCACGGGTCTCTCCTTACGTGCATTCCTCGATAGGCATAAGTATGCACTCCACCGTATGTTTCGTCAATGAACCGGGAAAGGTCCAGGTCAACGACGTCGGATCAGCGACGGGCCGGACGCATCGACCGCCCGCCGAACCCCTCAGAACCCCGTCAGAGCCCCTTCTCCAGCACCTCGACCAGCACGGCGACATGACTGAGCGGCACCTCCTTCGTCGCCGTCAGCAGCGTCAGCGGCCCCTGGTCGGCGAGCCCCCGCAGCCGCTCCAGCGCCTCCCCGGCCGCCTCCTCCTGCGCCAGCTCCGCGCGGTACCGCTCGGCGAACCGCTCGAACCGCCCCTCCTCGTGCCCGTACCAGCGCCGCAGCTCCGAGGAGGGCGCCACCTCCTTGCACCACTCCGTCAGCCGCGCGTCCTCCTTGGACAGCCCGCGCGGCCACAGCCGGTCCACCAGCACCCGCGCCCCGTCCGCCTTCTCGGCCGGCTCGTACACCCGCCGCACCCGGATCCCCGCACCATCGGACATTTCACCCATATCCCCATCGAAACACGGAAGCCACCGCCCCGCCGCGAGGCCGGGAAGCGCCCCTCGGGGACCCCGCTTTGGATTCGCGGCCCGGGACAGGGTATTTTTCTTCTGCACGCCCCGGCCGGGACTCCTCCGGCCGGCCGCAGCACCGGGACGTGGCGCAGCTTGGTAGCGCACTTGACTGGGGGTCAAGGGGTCGCAGGTTCAAATCCTGTCGTCCCGACGGTGCAAAGGGCCCATGGCCCACGTGAAGGCCCTGCCACACTTCGGTGCGGCAGGGCCTTCGGCGTTCCTGCGGGCGGGCACCGCCGACCCGCCCGCAGCCGGCCACCCGGCCGGATGGACGTGGTCCCGCCGGCGTGAGGCGGGCGGGAGGCCACGGGCGGTGCGTGCCCGCCCGGGGGGCCGGGCGGGACGGCGGTGCGGGTGGTTCAGCGGGCCTTCTGGGCCAGGCGGAGCAGATGGTCGGCGAGGGCCTGGCCGCCGAGCGGGTCGCGGCTGATGAGCATCAGGGTGTCGTCGCCGGCGATGGTGCCGAGGATGTCGTGCAGCTCCGCCTGGTCGATGGCGGAGGCCAGGAACTGGGCGGCGCCGGGCGGGGTGCGCAGGACGACGAGGTTGGCGGACGCCTCGGCGGAGATCAGGAGTTCGCCGGAGAGGCGGCGCATCCGCTCCTCCTTGGCGGCCTCGCCCAGCGGGGCGCGCGGCTTGCGGTCGCCGCCCTCGCTGGGCACCGCGTAGATCAGCTCGCCACCGGTGTTGCGGATCTTCACCGCACCCAGTTCGTCCAGGTCGCGGGAGAGCGTCGCCTGGGTGACGGACAGGCCGTCGTCGGCGAGCAGCTTCGCGAGCTGGCTCTGGGAGCGGACCGGCAGCCGGTTGAGGATGTCCACGATCCGGCGGTGGCGGGCGGTGCGGGTCTGCGGTACGGCCTGGCCGTTGTGCACCTCGTTGTCCTGCGGCTCGCTCATCGGTCTCGTCAGTCTCCGGATCGTTGTTCCCCGTCGGCCCCTTGGCGGACCGTGTTGAGGACGGCGGGGAGCCTCCGCAGGAACGTGTCCGCCTCGTCGTCGGAGACGATCAGCGGCGGGGCGAGCCGGATGACGTCCGGCGCGACCGCGTTCACCAGGAGACCCGCGTCCTGAGCCGCCTGCTGCACGCGCGGCGCGAGCGGCTCCGTCAAGACGATACCGAGGAGCAGGCCCGCGCCGCGGACCTGGCCGACCATTGGGTCGCCCAGCGCCTCGATCCCGTCCCGCAGCCGCTCGCCGACGCGCTTGACGTTCGCGAGCACGCCGTCCGCCTCGATGGTGTCGAGAACGGCGAGGGCGCCGGCACAGACGACCGGGTTGCCGCTGAAGGTCGAGCCGTGCGAACCGGGGGTGAGCAGGTCGGCGGCGGGGCCGAAGGCCAGGGTGGCGCCGATCGGCAGGCCGCCGCCGAGGCCCTTGGCGAGGGTGATGACGTCCGCCTCGACGCCCTGCGCCTGGGACTCCAGCCAGTGACCGGTCCGGCCGATACCGGTCTGGATCTCGTCCAGGACCAGCAGGGTGCCGGTGGCGGCGGTGATCTCCCGGGCGGCGCGGAGGTAGCCGGGCGGCGGCACGACCACGCCGTTCTCACCCTGGACGGGCTCCAGGACGACCAGGGCGGTGTCGGTGGTGACGGCGGCCCGGAGCGCCTCCACGTCCCCGTACGGGACGTGGGTGACGTCTCCGGGGAGCGGGGCGAACGGGGCCTGCTTGGCGGGCTGGCCGGTGAGCGCGAGGGCGCCCATGGTGCGGCCGTGGAAGCCGCCTTGGGTGGCGACCATGTGGGTGCGCCCGGTCAGCCGGCCGATCTTGAAGGCGGCTTCGTTGGCCTCGGCGCCGGAGTTGGAGAAGTAGACCCGGCCGGGGCGCCCGCCGGCCAGCGCGAGCAGCCGCTCGGCGAGGGCCACGGTGGGTTCGGCGACGAAGAAGTTCGAGACGTGGCCGAGGGTGGCGACCTGGTCGGAGACCGCGCGGACCACGGCCGGGTGGGCGTGCCCGAGGGCGTTGACCGCGATGCCGCCGAGGAAGTCGAGGTATTCCTTGCCGTCGGCGTCCCACACCTTGACGCCCTCGCCGCGGACCAGGGGGACGCGCGGGGTGCCGAAGTTGTCCATCATGGCGCCCTGCCAGCGCCGGGTGAGGCCCTCGTTGGTCGCCGGCCCCTGGTCGTGTGCCTCCTGGCTCATGACTCCCCCTCGGTTTCCGCGTCCGGCACGACCATCGTGCCGATCCCTTCGTCGGTGAAGATCTCCAGCAGGATCGAGTGCTGGACCCGCCCGTCGATGACCCGGGCGGTGTGCACGCCGTTGCGCACGGCGTACAGACAGCCCTGCATCTTCGGGACCATGCCGCTGGCCAGGTCGGGCAGCAGCTTCTCCAGTTGGCCGGCGGTGAGCCGGGAGATCACCTCGTCGCTGTGCGGCCAGTCCTCGTAGAGGCCCTCGACGTCGGTGAGGACCATCAGCGTCTCGGCGCCGAGGGCGGCGGCCAGGGCGGCCGCGGCGGTGTCGGCGTTGACGTTGAAGACGCCGGATTCGTCGCCGTCATCGCTGCTGCGGGCGATGGAGGAGATGACCGGGATCCGGCCGTCGTCCAGCAGCGCCTGGACCGCGCCGGGGTCGATGTCGGTGATCTCGCCGACCCGGCCGATGTCCACCCGCTCGCCGTCGATGTCGGCGTAGTGCTTGGTGGCGGTCATCAGATGGGCGTCCTCGCCGGTCATGCCGACGGCGAGCGGGCCGTGCTCGTTGAGCAGCCCGACGAGCTCGCGCTGGACCTGGCCGGCCAGCACCATCCGGACCACGTTCATCGCCTCGGGCGTGGTGACCCGCAGGCCGCCCTTGAACTCCGACGGCAGGCCCAGCAGGTCCAGATGGGCGCTGATCTGCGGGCCGCCGCCGTGCACGACGACGGGGCGCAGTCCGGCGTGCCGGAGGAAGACCACGTCCTGGGCGAAGGCGCGCTTGAGCTCCTCGTCGACCATGGCGTTGCCGCCGAACTTGATGACGACGGTCTTGCCGTGGTGGCGGGTCAGCCAGGGCAGCGCCTCGATGAGCGTGCGGGCCTTGGGCAGCGCGGTGTGCTTGCGGGTGGTGGTCATGAGGAGTACGCGCTGTTCTCGTGGACGTAGTCGGCGGTGAGGTCGTTGGTCCAGATGACCGCGGACTCGGTGCCGGCGGCGAGATCGGCGGTGATCCGCACCTCCCGGTAGCGCATGTCGACCTGGTCGCGGTCCTCCCCCACCGAGCCGTTCTTGCAGACCCAGACGCCGTTGATGGCGACGTTCAGCTGGTCCGGCTCGAAGGCGGCGGCGGTGGTGCCGATGGCGGAGAGCACCCGGCCCCAGTTCGGGTCCTCGCCGTGGATGGCGCACTTGAGGAGGTTGTTGCGGGCGATGGAGCGGCCGACCTCGACGGCGTCCGCCTCGCTCGCCGCGTTGATCACCTCGACCTTGATGTCCTTGCTGGCGCCCTCGGCGTCCCGGATGAGCTGCTGGCCCAGGTCGTCGCAGACGGCCCGTACGGCCTCGGCGAACTCCGCGTATGCCGGCGTGACCCGGGAGGCACCGGAGGCGAGCAGCAGCACGGTGTCGTTGGTGGACATGCAGCCGTCGGAGTCGACCCGGTCGAAGGTGACCTTGGTGGCGTCCCGCAGGGCCCGGTCCAGGACGTCGCCGTCGAGGTCGGCGTCCGTGGTGAGCACGACGAGCATGGTGGCGAGGCCGGGCGCGAGCATGCCGGCGCCCTTGGCCATACCGCCGACGGTCCAGCCGTCGCCCTCGTGGACGGCGGTCTTGTGGACGGTGTCGGTGGTCTTGATGGCGAGGGCGGCCTTCTCACCGCCGTGCTCGGAGAGCTGCGCGGCGGCGGTCTCGACGCCCGGCAGCAGCTTGTCCATGGGGAGCAGGACGCCGATCAGGCCGGTGGACGCGACGGCCACCTCGCCCGCGTTCAGGTCGAGGACCTCGGCGACCTTCTCGGCGGTGGCGTGGGTGTCCTGGAAGCCCTTCGGGCCCGTACAGGCGTTGGCCCCGCCGGAGTTGAGGACGACGGCGGAGACCGTGCCGCCCTTGAGGACCTGCTCGGACCACAGGACGGGGGCGGCCTTGACGCGGTTGGAGGTGAAGACGCCCGCGGCGGCCTGGCGGGGCCCGTTGTTGACCACGAGGGCCAGGTCCGGGTTCCCGCTGTCCTTGATCCCGGCGGCGATACCCGCCGCCGTGAATCCCTTGGCTGCCGTCACACTCACGGCGCGACTCCGATCGTGGTGAGCCCGGTGGTCTCGTCGAGACCGAGGGCGATGTTCATGGACTGGACGGCACCGCCGGCGGTGCCCTTGGTGAGGTTGTCGATGGCGCTGATCACGATGATGCGGCCGGCGGCCTCGTCGTGCGCGACCTGGATCTGTACGGCGTTGGAGCCGTGGACGGCGGCCGTGGACGGCCACTGGCCCTCGGGGAGCAGGTGGACGAACGGCTCGTCGGCGAGCGCCTTCTCGTAGGCGGCGCGGAGGGACTCCCCGGTGACCCCGTCCCGGGCCTTCGCGCTGCACGTGGCGAGGATGCCGCGCGGCATGGGCGCGAGCGTGGGCGTGAAGGAGACCGAGACCCGCTCCCCCGCGACCGCGCTGAGGTTCTGGATCATCTCGGGGGTGTGCCGGTGCCCGCCGCCGACGCCGTACGGGGACATGGAGCCCATGACCTCCGAGCCCAGCAGGTGCGGCTTGGGGGCCTTGCCGGCGCCGGAGGTGCCGGAGGCGGCGACGATCACGGCCTCGTTCTCGGCGAGCCCCGCGGCGTACGCCGGGAAGAGGGCCAGCGAGACGGCCGTCGGGTAGCAGCCGGGCACCGCGATGCGCCTGGAGCCCTCAAGGGCGGCGCGGGCACCGGGGAGTTCGGGGAGGCCGTAGGGCCAGGTCCCGGCGTGCTCGCTGCCGTAGAACTTCTGCCAGTCGCCGGGGTCCGTGAGCCGGAAGTCGGCGCCCATGTCGACGACGAGGACGTCCGGGCCGAGCTGCTCGGCGACGGCCGCGGACTGGCCGTGCGGCAGCGCCAGGAAGACGACGTCGTGGCCGGCGAGGACCTCGGGGGTGGTCTCCGCGAGGACCCGGTCGGCCAGCGGGAACAGATGGGGCTGGAGTGTGCCCAGGCGCTGCCCGGCGTTGGAGTTGGCCGTCAGCGCGCCGATCTCCACGTCCGGGTGGGCGAGCAGCAGGCGCAGGACTTCACCGCCCGCATATCCGCTCGCACCGGCCACTGCCGCTCGTACCGTCATGGACCCTCCTCGTCGATGGCATGACTATACGGACCGCAACAGTTTTATGCAATGCCGTTCCGTTCCGGTCCCTCCACCCGCCTTCCGGTCCCCGCGCGTTTCCGCCCACCTGCGGATGTCGTTCCCAGCGGGCACCTAAGATCGCCGGCATGGCACTGCGACCTGTTCAGGTGAACATCAAGGCTCTTGATCACTCGGCGGTCGGCCGGTTCTGGGCGGAGGCGCTCGGTTGGGGGCTGTCCAGCGAAGGGCCGGGCGTGACCAACGTGGAACCCGGGGGCGGCTTCGTCTGGCCGGACCCGGTCGCCGTCTGCATCGACGTCGTCGCCGTCCCGGAACCCAAGACCACCACGAAGAACCGTGTGCACCTCGACCTCGCCACCGCCTCCGCGGCCCATCAGGCGGAGCTGGTCGCGCGCCTGAAGGCCCTCGGTGCGACGCCCGCCGACGTGGGCCAGGGCGACGTGCCGTGGACGGTCCTCGCCGATCCCGAGGGCAACGAGTTCTGCGTGCTGGAGCCCCGGGAGATCTACCGGGACACCGGGCCGATCGCCGCGGTGGTGGTCGACTGCGCGGATCCGCGGGCCATGGCCCGGTTCTGGAACGAGGCGCTGGACTGGACGCTGCACGAGGTGGCCGACGACCGTGCGGTGTTGCGCTCCGCCAAGGGTGTCGGCCCGTATCTGGAGTTCCTCCGCACGCCCGGCGTGCAGACCGTGCCGGACCGCGTGCATCTCGACCTCCTGCCGTACCCGGGTGACGACAAAGCGGCGGAGGTGGCCCGGCTGCGGGCCCTCGGCGCCACCGACCTCGACCTCGGCCAGGGCGACGTGCCGTGGACGTGCCTGGCCGACCCGGAGGGCCACGAGTTCTGCGTCCTCGCCCCCGCGAAGCGCTGACTCACACCCCGCTCTCTTCCTGCTTCCTGCCGTACGTACGGCCGCCCCGTGCTGCGGGGCGGCCGATGACCTCGGCTTTCCCCGGCGGCCGGGTGGGTGCCGGGGCTCAGGCGGGCTGCGGCATCTCGTTCTTCAGGGACTCCCGGATCTGTTCCCGCAGCTCGGGGCTGTCGGTGTGGCCGTGGACGGAGATGGCGTGCTCGGTGGCCGCGCGCACCACTTCCTCCTCCTCGCCGGAGATCACGAGGGAGCAGTTCATCTCGCTCGGGTAGTCACGGCAGTCGATCTTCTTGCGCATGGCGCACCTCCTCGCTTCCAGTGTCGGCGGGCGCCCGGGGCCCGCCGTATACGGCGAATCCCGTATGGCGCGCGGGGCGGCGGGGCTGGTGGAGTGGAAGACGATCTGGTGGCCGCCTGGAGGCGACGGGAGGTGCGGGACGTGGCGACTTCGACCTCCGCCGGCGCCCCCTCCGGCGCCGTGGACCAGGAGCGGGTGCAGCAGTTCCTGGAGCAGGTGATCACCGACGGCGGGGCCGCGGTGGCCGGGCTGTGCACCTCGCTCGGCGACCGACTGGGCCTGTACACGGCCATGGCCGGCGCCGGTCCGCTCACCTCCGCCCGGCTCGCCGCCCGCACCGGCCTGGTGGAGCGCTACGTCCGCGAATGGCTGGACGCCCAGGTGGCCGGCGAGTACGTCACGTACGCCCCGGGGACCGACACCTACCAGCTGCCCGACGAGCACGCCGCCGTACTGGCGGACCCGGACCGGAGCACGTACGCCGCCGGGTTCTTCACCATGCTGCAGGCCGTGTACGCCACCGAGGACAGCCTGATGGACGCCTTCCGCACCGGCGAGGGGGTCGGCTGGGAGGAGCACGGACCGGCGCTGTTCGCCGGCACCGCGAAGTTCTTCCGCCCCGGCTACACGGCCGCGCTGGTACCGGAGTGGCTGACCTCGCTGGACGGTGTGGTGGAGAAGCTGGAGCGCGGTGCGCGGGTCGCCGACGTCGGATGCGGCTACGGCTACTCCACGACGCTGATGGCCCGGGCCTTCCCCCGGTCGTACTTCCGGGGCTTCGACTTCCACCGCCCGTCCGTCGAGGCCGCCCGCGGCATCGCGGCCGAGCGGGGACTGGCCGACCGGGTCAGCTTCGACGTCGCCACCGCACAGGACTTCCCGGGCGAGGGCTTCGACCTGATCACGTTCTTCGACTGTCTGCACGACATCGGCGACCCGGGCGGCGCGCTGCGGCACGCCGAGCAGGCGCTGGCCGACGGCGGCACCTGCATGATCGTCGAGCCGAACGCCTCGGGCCACGCCCAGGAGAACACCAACCCCGTCGGCCGGGCGCTGACCGCCGCCTCGGTCGCCGTCTGCCTGCCGTCCGCGCTGGCCCAGCACGGACCGCAGGCGCTGGGGAACCACGCGGGTGAGGAGGCGATGCGGAAGATCGCCGACGACGCCGGGCTCCACCACTGGCGGCTCGCCGCCGAGAGCCCGGTCAACCGCGTCTATGCCGTCGGGCGTTAACCGCGCCTGACGCGCCCGGCCGGTCTTCCCCCGGCCGGCCGGGTGGCACCCCGGGGGCCGGGCGGACCTGCCTTGACGGGCCCCGGCCCCCTCGGCAGGCTGGTGTACATGACCCCGGCCGCGGAGGTCGGCCTGCGACGGATCCTCGCCGTCGTGGACCTCCTGATGGATGCCGTCATCGATGCCGTCGACGAGGAAACCCTCGTTCCGGTGCTGCTTCCGCTGCTGCTCGGGGCGGTCCCCGGCGACAGCATCGTCTGGTCGCCGCACGCCGGGAGTGCCAAGCGTCCGTTCACCGTCCCCGCCGGCCTGCTGAGCCAGGACGTCCGCGACGCCTTCGACCGCGAGGCGGCCGCCGACTCCCTCGTCCTGCACACCACCGTCGGCCCCGGCACGCCGATGCGCCGCTCGACGCTGCAGACCCGCCGCGAGTTCCACGCACTGGCCGCCTACCCGGACGTCTACCGGCCGCTCGGCGCCGAACAGCAGCTGGCGATGTCGTTCCCGGCCGGCCGCGCCGACGAGCCGCCGCGCAGGGTGTGCGTGGCGGTCAGCCGGGACGGCAGCGACTTCTCCGACGACGACGTGGCCACCGCCGCGCTGCTCCGCAGCCGGCTCACCCGGGTCCTCACCCGGCTCGCCCCGGCGCTGCCCGCCCCGCCGCCGGTCACCCGCCGGGAGTCCGCCGTACTCGCCCTGCTGGCCCGCGGTCTGACGAACCAGCAGATCGCGCACCGGCTGGCGATCAGCCCGCGCACGGTCGACAAGCACCTGGAGCACGTCTACGCGAAGCTGCGGGTCGGCAGTCGCGTCGAGGCGGCGAACGCGTGGCTGACGCGGGACGCGGTGGCGGCGCGGGCGGTCCGGTAGCGGCGGTTGCCCGGCCGGCCCGGTAGCGGCGGTTGGGCCTCCGGTCCCGTAGGGGCGGTTGCGCGTCCGCCGCCGCCGTCGTCTTCAGGCGTCCAGCCGGTCCGGGTCGGCCGCCACCGACTCCCAGAACTCCGCGTGGGCGCGCTCGTGCAGCACCCCGAGGCGCAGCAACCGGGCCCGGGAGCGCTGCCGGGAGTCCTCGGCCGGATCGAGGGCCGCGCGCAGCGACTCGTAGTGGGCGAGCCATCCGCGGTGCCGTTCGGCCTGCCGGGTGGCCAGCGCGACGATGTCCGCGGCGGTGCCGAGATCGGCGAAGAACAGTTTCAGCTGGGCCGGGTCGCGGGTCTCCGCCTCGGGGGTGTCGGGGTCGGCCAGCCAGCGTTCCAGGGCGGTGCGGCCCTCGGCCGTGAGGTGGAAGATCCGCCGGCGGCGGCCCGCCGTCTCGGTCTCCTCGCGCAGCAGACCGGCCTGCGCCAGCTCCGCCGGGATGCGGTACAGCTGCGCATGGAGGATCGGCCAGAACGGCTGGATGTCGTCCTCGACGCGGGACTTGAGCTCGTACGGCGTCATCGCCCCGTGCCGCGCGATCAGACCGAGCACGACGTATCTCGCCGGGCTGTACTCCGCCATCCTCCGCCGCCTCCCACTCACCTTGACACCATCTCATTGAGACCATACCTTCCCTCTCACCGAGACCGTCTCAATGAGATGGTTGCGTGACGTCTCCCAGCCATGTGCCACAGAAACGGGGAATCCCATGACCGGCCGCACCACCACGACCGCCCTCCGTCCGCATCCCGAACTGACCGCGGTCCTCGGCCAGTTGCCACCGCGCCCCGCCGACCCGTACGCCGACATCGAGGCGGTGCGCAGCGGCTTCCGGCAGCTCATGGCACCACTGATGCCGGCCCACGACCCGCTGGTGACCGTGCACGAGATGACCCTGCCGGGGCCGGACGGAAACCGCCTCGACGTACAGGTGCTGCGCCCCGCCGGCGCCGAGGGGGTGCTGCCCGGCGTCCTCTACCTGCACGGCGGCGGCTTCGCGTACGGGGAGCTGGACGGGCCCAGCCCGATGGCGCGCCACGCCTGTGTCGCCGCGGGGGCCGTGGTGGTCAACGTCCACTACCGGCTGGCCCCCGAGCACCGCTACCCGGCCGGGGTCGAGGACTGCTACGCCACGCTGGAATGGATGGCCGCGGCGGCGGACGAACTCGGCATCGACCGCGAGCGGATCGCCGTCACCGGGGCCTCCGCCGGCGGCAATCTGAGCGCCGCGCTCTGCCTGATGGCCCGTGACCGCCAGGGGCCGCGGATCGCCTTCCAGTGCCTGCTGATCCCCTGCCTGGACGACCGGGACCGGACCGCCTCCCGGCGGCGGATCACCGACCCGCGGATCATCAACGGCACCGGCATCGCACGCACCTGGGACACCTACCTCGGCCCCGGCCGCGGCCCCGACACCCCCGCCTACGCGGCCCCCGCCCGGGCCACCGACCTCACCGGACTGCCGCCCGCGTACGTCCTGACCTGCGGCCTCGACCCGCTCCGCGACGAGGGACTGGAGTACGCCCGGCGCCTCATGGAGGCGGACGTCCCGGTCGAGGTCAGGGACGTCCCCGGCGCCTGGCACTTCTTCGAGGCGTACGCCCCGGAATCCGGCCTGGCCCGCCGCACCACCGACCACTGGCTGGCCGCGCTGCGCACCGCCCTCAACTGACGGGGCAGGGTCCCCAACGGCCGCTGACTGTCGGCGCGTTGGGGACTCCGCAGGGGCTCAGTGCGGAACGGAGCGGCGGCGGTAGGTCACCTTGTTGTCGTGGACGCGGGTGACCTCGACGGTCAGGTGGCGGTACCGGCCGATCGGGAAGTGCGCCGTACAGCGCACCGCGGCGGACCGCACCGGCCGCAGGTCGCCCGAGCAGTGCACCGCGTCCGGGCCGCTGCGGAACGGCAGGGTGAGCTGGCCGCTGAGGGTGCGGGCGATCTCGCTGCGCGGCACGGTGTGGGTGCCGTCGTCGACCTCGCTGGTCGCGTCCCGGCCGTACAGCGCGGGCACGACGAGTACGAGGAGGACGGCGCCGGCCGCGAGGAGGGCGGTGAGCAGGCCGAGGAGCAGCCCGCGGCGGGGCGGTGGCTGGCCGGTCACCGCCGTCAGCCCTGGGCCCGGCGGGCGCGCCGGTGGTGGGCCGAGGCTCCCCAGCCGGCCGCGCCGAGCAGTGCCAGGCCGCCGAGCACCGCCGCCGTCCGGTCACCGTCGTGGCCGGCCGCGCCGCCGAGACCGGTGCGCGAACCGCCCTGCGGGACATACCCGCCGGAGTCGTCGGAGAGCCCGGAATCGTCGAGCCCTGAGCGGTCGGAGAGCACATCGTCCGCCTGGGCCCCGTCCTCGGCGGCCGAACCACCGGAGAAGGTCCCGGCGCCGTCGGAGACCGGGGTGGCCAGGAGCGCGCCGTCCGTGACGGTCAGGGTGCCGGTGGCGGTCTTCGCCGCCTTCCGGCCGCCGCCGTCCTCCTGCCCGGCGCGGGCCGCCCGGTACACCGCGTGGTGCGGCCCGGCGCCCGTAGCGCCACCGCAGACGACGGTGACCCGGTACGTGCCCGGGGCGACGCCCCGCGGCAGGACCGCGGTGCCGCCCGCCTGGCCGGCCGTCGCGGACAGCCGCAGGACCGGGATGTCCGGGCTGTCGAAACGGGCCTCGGCGGACCCGCCCGCGCAGACACCGCCGTCGTACACCGAGAAGGCCCCGCCGGGCGCCACCCGCTCGGGCTGGACGGTCACCGCGCCGGAGGCGTCCGGCGCGAGCCCGGAGGCGGCCTTGGACGCGGCGCCGCCCACCGCCTCGCTCACCGCATCGGTGGCGGCGCCCGCGCCGTCCCCGTCGCCGAAGAGCAGGACGGACACCGCCAGACCACCGGCCGCCAGCGCATAGAGAGGAATGTGGCTTATGTGCATACCCCACAGAGAAGCGCCCCGCCCGGCGGCCCGCACCTCGATGAGGACCGCGGCTGCCGCCCGCGACCAGGGACAATGTCGCCACCGACACCGTTTACGCAGGTCACACCGGGTGCGCATGCCCCGGACAGCGGAACGCGCGGGCTGGGCCTTACGGGTGGTGACGGTTGGTGACGGTCAGCGAGAGGCGGAAGCAGGCGCCGCGGCCCGTCACGCCTCCAGTCGGAGGTCCCATTTGCCGGAGCGGCCGGTGAGGGCCACCACCGACAGCGGCTGGACGTCGATGCGCCAGTACGCGTGCGGCGGTGCCTGGAGGGCGTAGACCAGGGCGGCCCGGACCACGCCGGGTTCGGCGACCGCGAGCAGCCCGGCGGCGTCCTCGACCGGGCGGGTGTCCAGCCAGTTGCCGACCCGGGTGATGAAGGCCAGCAGTGATTCCCCGCCGTGCGGGGCCGAACGGGGGTCGGCCAGCCAGGTCTCGACCGCCGCCGGCTCGGCCGCCGCGACCTCCCCCAGCGTCCGGCCGCGCCAGCGCCCCATGTCGCAGTCGCGCAGCGCCGGTTGGGGCAGCGGGCGCAGGCCCAGCCCTTCCCCGGTCTCCCGGCAGCGCGCCGACGGCGAGCAGTAGCGCAGCTCGGCGGCGGCGAGCCGGCACAGCACGGGCGCGGCCCGCTCGACCTCCTGCCAGCCCACCGCGTCGAGCGGGCGGTCGTCGTCGAACTGCGTGGCGAGCAGCGCGGAGCTGCGGGCCGCGGCCAGCAGCGAGAGTCGAACGCTCATTCGCCGATGGTAAGAGGAGGACCGGCCGACGGGACCTCGCTTGCGCGGATCCCGAGCGGTCCGCCTCGGATCCGTGCGGTCCGCCTCAGATTCCGAGCGGGCCCGGGTCGATCAGCCCGAGGGTCATCCACTGCTCGGGCGCCACCAGCGGCCGGAAGCCGACCTTCTGGTAGACGCCGTGGGCGTCCTTGGTGGCGAGGGTGAGCCGGTTCAGCCCGCTGGGCGCCAGGTAGTCGGCGATGGCCTCGACCAGGGCCGTGCCCAGCCCCTTGCCGCGGTCGTCCCGGCAGACGTAGACGTCGCAGAGCCAGGCGAAGGTGGCATGATCGGTCACGACCCGGGCGTACGCGACCTGGCGGCCGGAACCGGACGCGTACAGGCCGAAGTTGAGCGAGCCCGCGACGGCGCGGTCGTGCAGGGCCCGGGGCCGGTCCAGCGCCCAGTAGGCGTCGGTGGCGAGCCAGTCGTGGACCAGGTCGGCGTCCAGGCGGGCCGGGTCGGTGGAGATCTCGTAGCCGTCGAGGGCGTGCGCGTTCATGCCGGGAGATTCCCAGAAGGACGGCGGCGTCGTCGAACCGGTGTGCCCCCGGACGCCGTCACTCGACGGCCACCCCCAGCTCGTCGCAGGCCGTGCGCAGCCGGCGGACGCCCTCGGTGATCTCGGCCGGGCCGGCCGCGGCCGCGAAGCTCAGCCTGAGGTGCCCGGCCGGCGGCTCGGCGGCGAAGTACGGGCGGCCGGCCGCGACCGCGACCCCGGCCCGCAGCGCCGCATCCGTCAGCGCGGCCTCGTCGGCGCCGTCCGGCAGCCGCAGCCAGAGCTGGTAGCCGCCGCACGGCACGTACGGGCCGCCGTCCCGGCCGGGAATGCCGCCGTACGCGGCGCCGGGCCCGGCGAGGGCCGGCAGCCGGCCCGCGAGCGCCGCGGTCAGCGCGTTCCGGCGGACGGTCAACTCGCTCGCGATGAACCGGAGATGGCGGCCCCAGGCGGGTGATCCGACCAGTTCCAGGGCGGTCTCCTGGAGCGGCTGGGGCACGAAGAAGTTGTCGACGACCTGGACGGCGCGCAGCCGGTCGCGGACCGGGCCGCGGGCGGCCAGTGCGGCCACCCGGAGGTTGGGCGAGGTGGCCTTGGTCAGGGACCGGATGTGCACGACGGTGCCGTCCCGGTCGTCGGCCATCAGGGTCGGCGGCGGCGCGGCCGCGTCGCCGTGGACCAGCAGCCGGGCGAAGTCGTCCTCGATCACGAAGGCGCCGGCCGCCCGCGCCACCCGGAGCACCTCGCGCCGCCGCTCCGCGGAGAGCACCGCCCCGGTCGGGTTCTGGAACAGCGGCTGGCAGACGAAGAGCCGGGCGCCACTGACCCGGAAGGCGTCGGCCAGCAGGTCCGTCCGCACACCGTCCGCGTCCACCGGGACCGGCACCGGCCGCAGCCCGGAGGCACGGGCGACGGCGAGCATGCCGGGGTACGTCGGCGATTCGACGAGGACGGGGGCGCCGGGCGCGGCGAGCGCGCGCAGGGCGGCGGTCAGCGCGTTCTGGCCGCCCGCGGTGATCTGTACGTCGCTCGCGGCGAGCGCGCCCCCGGGGCCGCCGATCTCCCGGGCGAACCAGGCGCGCAGCTCCGGCACGCCGTCGACCGGGGGCCGCGTCCAGGCGCCCGGCCGGCGGCCGGCCCGGGCCAGGGCGGCGGCGAGGGCGCGTTCGGGCTGCAGATCGGGGTGCAGATAGCCGCCGTTGAGTTCGATGACGCCGGCGGCCGGGCGGGCGAGGGTGGCCACCACGCCCGACGCGTCGACGCTGCGCGGCACCTGGTCGCCGCCCGGTTCGGCGCTGAGCGCGATCTCCTGCCAGGAGGTGTCGACCGGCCGGGGGGCCGCTGCCGGGGGCTCCGCCCGGAAGGCGCCGGCGCCGGGCCGGGTGGTGACGAGGCCCTCGGCGACGAGTTCGGCGAGCGCCCGGGAGACGGTCACGGGGCTCACCCGATGCCGCTCCACGAGGACCCGGCTCGACGGCAGCTTCTCTCCTGGAGAGTAGCGCTTCAGTTCATTCCTCAGGCTCGCGGCCAGCTCAGCCACACTGCTACGCTCTTGCATGAGAGCCAACGATAGCGCTACTACCGCCACGGCGATAGCGGTGAACGCCCCCGCCACGTCCCCCCGGACCGCTGCCACCGCCGCCGCCACCGCCGTCGAGGCCCCGGAGGCCGCCGGGTCCGCCGGGTCCGCCGGCCGCACCCCGGCCGGCCGCGGGGCGCTGCTCGCCGGCCTGGGCGTGGCGTCGTTCTCCCTCACCTTCCCGGGGACCGCCTGGGCGCTGGAGGGCATGGGTCCCTGGACGGTGGTGATGCTGCGCAGCGTGCTGGCCGCCGTCCTCGCCGGCAGCGCGCTGGCCGTCCTCCGGGTGCGCCTGCCGGAGCGCCGCCACTGGGCCGGGATCGCGGTCGTGGCGGGCGGTGTGGTGCTCGGGTTCCCGCTGCTGACCACCCTGGCGCTGCAGACCTCCACCACCTCCCACGCGGCCGTCGTGGTCGGCCTGCTGCCGCTGACCACCGCCGTCTGCTCGGCCCTGCGCACCGGTGCCCGCCCGTCCCGCACCTTCTGGGTGGCGTCCCTGGTCGGCGCCGCCGTCGTCCTCGGCTTCGCGGTGCAGCAGAGCGGCGGCGCCCCGGGACGGGGCGACCTGCTGCTGTTCGCGGCGCTGCTGGTGTGCGCGGCCGGCTACACCGAGGGCGGCCGGCTGGCCCGCCACATGCCGGGCTGGCAGGTGATCGGCTGGGCGCTGGTGCTGTGCCTGCCGGTGACGGTGGCGGGTGCGGCGGTCGCGCTGTCCACCGAGCCGCTGCGACTGACCGCCCACGCGGTGACCGGACTGCTGTGGCTGGCGGCCGGTTCGCAGTTCCTGGGGCTGGTGGTCTGGTACCGCGGGATGGCCGTGATCGGCGTCTCCAAGGCGAGCCAGCTGCAGCTCGCCCAGCCGCTGCTGACCCTGGTGTGGTCGGTCCTGCTGCTCGGCGAACACCTGCCGCCGGCCGCGCCCGCGACGGCGCTGGCGGTCCTGGCCTGCATCGCGGTCACCCAGCGGGCCCGCGGGTGACCGACCCGGGGGCGGCGCCCGTGGGCCCGGCCGCCGGTTCCGGGGGAACCGGCGGCCGCTCCCCGGATGCGCCGCGCCCCCGCGGACGTAAACTTGCCGCGATGGCAGATAGCGCGCCGTCCGGGCCGCGCCAGGCCCGTAACCCCTTAAACCGTTGGCCGTTCAACCGCTCGGCCGTCCCCTCGTCGGCCGTTCGGGTCGCATGGCCGCCCGAAGCGGGGAGGACCCTGATGCACGCGACCAAGGGCGACCGGCTGGTGGTGCACGGCAGGACCGTCGGGCATCACGACCGGGTCGTGGAAATCGTCGAAGTACTGGGGACGAACGGCGATCCGCCCTACCGCGTCCGCGCGGAGGACGGACACGAGGCGATCGTGTCGCCCGGGCCCGACTCGGTCGTCCGGCACGCCGAGACCTCCGACGTCGAACCCGGCCGCTGACCCCCTCGACCGACCGGCCGAGGCCCCAGCGGGGCCACCCGGCCCCGCCACCCGACCCGCGCCGCGCGGACCGGCCCGGGGCGAACGCCCCTAGGACCGTGCCGCGCTGCCGTAGTGATCGCGCACGACCCGGGCCAGTGCGCCCACCCGGTCCTTGGCCACCTCCTTCGCCGAGAAGTAGACGTGCCCGCCGACCTGGGGGTAGCCGCGGGCGAAGGTGAGATGGCGGGAGAGTTCGGCCGGGTTCTTCCAGGCCGCCGGCTGACTGTCGCCCGCCTTGTAGAGCGCCTCGCCGATGTAGAGGTCGACGCCGGTGCCGTCGACCGTCCGTGACCACCACGGCACCAGTTCGGCGTAGTCGGCGGCCTTGGTGCCGATCGGCCAGTAGACCTGCGGCACGATGTAGTCGAGCCAACCCTCGCGCACCCAGCGGCGGGTGTCGGCGTAGAGGTCGTCGTACGTCTCCACCCCCGCCTGGGTCCGGGAGCCGTTCCTGTCGGTGGCCTGGTTGCGCCAGACCGCGAACGGGCTGACGCCGAACCGCACCCGGCGGCCGTCCTGTTGGCCGCCCTCGCCGAGCCGCTGCGCCATCTCGTACACCAGCCGGTCGATGTTGTCCCGCCGCCAGTCGGCCCGGTTGTCGAAGTCCTCGCCGTAGGTGTCGTAGGCCTCGTCGTCGTCGAATCTCTTGCCGGCGGCCGGATACGGATAGAAGTAGTCGTCGAAGTGCACCCCGTCGACGGAGTAGTGCTCCACCGCGTCGAGCATCGCGTCCTGGACGAACGTGCGGACCTCGGGCAGGCCGGGGTTGTAGTACAGCTTGCCGTTGTAGGGCACGATCCACTCCGGATGCCGGCGGGCCGGGTGGTCGGCGGTCAGCCGGTCCGGGTCGGTGTGGTTGGCGACCCGGTACGGGTTGCACCAGGCGTGCAGTTCGAGGCCGCGCCGGTGCGCCTCGCGGACCGCGAAGTCCAGCGGGTCCCAGCCCGGATCGCCGCCCTGCCGCCCGGTCAGCGACTCGGCCCAGGGCTCGTACGGGGACGGCCAGAGCGCGTCCGCGGCGGCCCGGACCTGGAAGAACACCGTGTTGAGCTTGTGCGCGACCGCCGCGTCGAAGTGGGCGCGCAGTTCGCGCTGCTGCTCGGCGGCGGTCAGCTTCGTACGCGAGGGCCAGTCGAGGTTGCCGACGGTGGCCAGCCACACCCCGCGCATCTCGCGCCGCGCCGCTCCCCCGGCCGGTCCGGCCGCCGCCGGCCCGAGTACCGAGCCCGCGATGCCGATCGCCGCCCTGCCGAACACCCTGCGTGTGATCTGTTGCATCAAAAATCCCCAGCTTGTCCGGTTCGTCCCGTCCTGCGGGCTCAGAATGCCCGCCCCGGAAGCCGTGGCCCAGCACCGCGCGGAGTAACGTCGGGGCCGAGGCGGCCGCCGGACCCTTACGGCGCACCGCCGGTCCTGAAGATCAGCGAAAGGCACGAGGTGACGGACATCGAACGCGTCGGAGTGGTCGGTTGCGGCCAGATGGGCGCAGGCATCGCCGAGGTGTGCGCCCGCGCCGGGCTGGACGTCATGGTCGCCGAGACCACGGGCGAGGCCCTGGAACTGGGGCGTACCCGCCTGACCAACTCCCTCGGCAAGGCCGCCGAACGCGGCAAGATCACCCCCGAGGAACGCGACGCGACGCTCGACCGGCTCAGCTTCACCACCGACCTCGGGGAGTTCGCCGACCGCGACCTCGTCATCGAGGCCGTGGTGGAGAACGAGCAGGTCAAGACCGAGATCTTCCAGGTTCTCGACCAGGTCGTCAGCCGCCCGGACGCGATCCTGGCGTCCAACACCTCCTCCATCCCGCTGGTGAAGCTGGCGGTGGCCACCTCCCGCCCGGACCAGGTCATCGGCATCCACTTCTTCAACCCGGCGCCGGTACAGAAGCTGGTGGAGCTCATCCCGGCGCTGACCACCGGCGAGGAGACCATCAAGCGCTCCGAGGCGCTGGTCCAGAACGTCCTGGACAAGCACGCCATCCGCGCCCAGGACCGCTCCGGCTTCGTGGTCAACGCCCTGCTCATCCCGTACCTGCTCTCCGCGATCCGGATGTTCGAGTCGGGCATCGCCAGCCGCGAGGACATCGACAACGGCATGGAACTGGGCTGCGCCCACCCGATGGGCCCGCTCAAGCTGTCCGACCTGATCGGCCTGGACACCGTCGCCTCGGTCGCCGCATCCATGTACGAGGAGTACAAGGAGCCCCTCTACGCCGCTCCCCCGCTGCTCCAGCGCATGGTGGACGCGGGGCGGCTGGGGCGGAAGAGCGGGTCGGGGTTCTACCCGTACTGAGTCCGGGCCCCGCGGATGCCAAGGCCGGCGGAGCTCGTCCGCCGGTCCTTCGGCGTTCACCGGGCAGGCCGCTGGGGCGTCGGCATCGCCACGTCGCTCAACCGCTTCGCCCGTGGAGGGTGGTGAAGCCCGTCTCGCACGGTGCGTGTCCTCCCGTGGCGGGGAGCGGTGCGGCCGGGTCGTGGTCCGTGCCGTCCGCGCAGAGCAGTACGAACGCCACGTCGTCCGACAGCCGCCCGCCCGCGTGCCGCAGCAGCGCCTCCCGTACGTCGTCCACCACTCCGGCCGGTGCGGGGCCGGGCGTTCCGGCGGTCGTCACCACGCTGCTGTAGAGGCGCTGCGCCAGGGGGAAGAACTCCCCGGCCCGGTCCCGGGCCTCCACCGCACCGTCGGTGTGCAGGAAGAGCCCCTCCCCGCGTCGCAGCCGTCCGCAGCGCACCGGCGCCGCGTCCGCCGGGAGCGGGAACAGCCCGAGCGGCGGCATCGGCTCGCCCGGGGCGAGCGGCGCCACCGGGTCCACCGCCCGCCACACGAGGCGGTACGGCCACGGGTGCCCGCAGTTGAGCGCCGTCATCGAGCCGTCCGGGGCGATCTGCACCAGCAGCAGCGTCACGAACTCCTCCCCTACCGGGCTCGCCGCACCGCCGTCCGCCGGGTCGGCCCGTCGCGCCCGCTCCCCGAGATGCCGCTGGTGCGCCCGCTCCAACCGCCGCAGCACACCGGCGAGTTCGGGCTCGTCGTGGGCGGCCTCGCGGAAGCTGCCGAGCATCGCCCCGACCGTGCCTATGGCCGCGAGGCCGTGCCCGCGGACGTCGCCGATCACCGCCCGGACGCCGTACCGGGTGCCGACGACCTCGTAGAGGTCCCCGCCCACCACCGCGCCCTCGCTCGCGGAGAGGTGGTCGGCCGCCAGGACCAGCCCGCCGATCCGTGGCGGCAGCGGCCGCAGCAGGACCCGCTGGGCGGCCGTGGCGACCTCGCGGGTGCGCTCCAGCTCCCGCAGCAGCCGCTTCCTGCGGCCGGCCGTCAGATAGCTGGCGCCGACCACCGCGAGGACCGCCCCGCAGGTCATCACCCGGGTACCCGGGCCGGGGCCGGCGTCGCCCGCGCCGAACGGGACCAGGGCGGCCAGTGCGCACACCCCGCCGAGCAGGACGCACTGCCGGCGGCCGGTGCCCGCACAGGCGATGGCCGGCGCCGCGGCGAGGAGTTGCAGCAGCCGGCCGCCGGTCGGCTCGCAGAGCTCCCAGGTGACCACGCCCAGCACCCAGAGTCCGGGCAGCACGAGGACGAGACCGCGCCGGGCACGGCTCGCCCCGTCGCGTGCGCCTGTCCTCGCCCAGGCTCGGATCATGCCGATGGTCCCCCCAGCCGGTGGTCTGGCTCGACCGGATCGATTCTCGCGACGTTCCGTATCCGTTCCGCGACGAAACGTACATCACCACCCGATTGGGTGATGGTGTATGGATCGGATCGTCGACAAAACGGCGCGGCGCGCGAAGAGGGCGTGGACGGCCGTGCCGTCCACGCCCTCCACCGGGCTCGTGCGCGGGTCAGCCGCGCAGCACCGCTCCGGTCCGCTCCACGGCCGACGCCACCGCCGCGTCCCGGGCGGCCGATGCCTCCTCCGCGGTCAGCGTGCGGTCCGCGGCGCGGAAGCGCAGCGCGTACGCCAGCGACTTCTTGCCGGCCCCGAGCTGCTCACCGGTGAAGATGTCGAACAGCCGCAGCGCCTCAAGCAGTTCACCGGCCCCGTCGCGCAGCGCGGCCTCGACGTCCGCCGCCGGGACGGTGTCGTCGACGACGAGCGCCACGTCCTGGGTGGCGACCGGGAACGAGGAGATCGAGGGCGCCTTCAGGGAACCGGCACCGGCCCGCTCCAGACGGTCCAGGTCGATCTCCATCGCGCAGGTGCGCTCCGGCAGGGACAGCGTCTTGATGACCCGCGGGTGCAGCTCACCGGCGTTGCCGACGAGCACCTCCTCGCCGTCGACGACGGCAAGGAGCGCCGCGCACCGGCCCGGGTGGAACGGCGCGTGCTGATCCTGACGGATGATCAGCTCGACGCCCGCCTCACGGGCGACCGTACGGCCGGCCTCGATGGCGTCCGCCCAGTCGGACGGACGGCCGCCGCCCCACCAGCCGGGCTGCTCGCGGTGGCCGGCGAGGACCACGGCGGCGCGCCGCGGCTGCTGCGGCAGCGAGGCGTCCAGCGAGGCGATCTCGTCGTCGGTCGGCCGGCGGTCGACGACCAGCCGGCTGGCCGGCTTCTCGTCGCCGCTCGCTCGGAAGACCGGACCGGTCTCGAAGAGCGCGAGGTCGTGCGTGCCCCGGCCGTGGTTGCGGCGGAGCGCGCCCAGCAGCCCGGGGATGAGCGTCGTGCGGAGGTCGGGCTCCTCGTCGGAGAGCGGGTTGACGAGGGTGACCGCCGAGCGGCGCGGGTCGTCCGGCTCGATGCCGAGCTGGTCGAGGACGTGCGAGCCGGTGAACGGGTAGTTCAGCGTCTCGACGTAGCCCGCACCGGCCAGCGCCCGGCCGACCCGGCGGTGCAGTCGCTGACGCTCCGTCAGACCGCGGCCGGCCGGCGGCTTCGGCAGGGTGGAGGGCAGGTTCTCGTAACCCTCCAGACGGATGACCTCTTCGGCCAGGTCGTTGGGGTCGGAGAGGTCCGGCCGCCAGGACGGCACGGTGACGACCAGTTCGTCCTGGCCGTAGACGTCGCAGCCGACCTGCTGCAGGCGGCGGACGACGGTCTCCCGGCCGTAGGTGACACCGGCGACCTTGTCCGGGTGGTTCGCCGGGATGGTGATCGTGCGCGGCCCGCGGGGCGAGACGACCTCGGTGACGCCTTCCCCGGCGGTGCCACCGGCGAGCAGCACCAGCAGGTCGACGGTGCGCTGCGCCGCCGCCGACGCCGCCTCCGGGTCCACCCCGCGCTCGAAGCGCTTGGCCGCCTCGGAGGACAGCTTGTGCCGGCGCGCCGTACGGGCGATGGCGATCGCGTCGAAGTGCGCGGCCTCGATCACGACGTCGGTGGTGCCGCGCAGCTCACCGGTCTCCGGGTCGGTGACCGGGGCGGCGATCTCGGTGTTGGCGCCGCCCATGACGCCGGCGAGCCCGATGGGACCGCGGTTGTCGGTGATGACCAGGTCCCCGGCGTCCAGCGCGCGCTTGGTGCCGTCCAGGGTGGTCAGCTTCTCGCCGGGGGTCGCACGGCGGACGCCGATCGGGCCGTCGACCGTGGTGCGGTCGTAGGCGTGCAGCGGCTGGCCGAGCTCCAGCATCACGTAGTTGGTGATGTCGACGGCGAGCGAGATCGGGCGCATGCCGGCCTTCTGCAGCCGGCGCTGCATCCACAGCGGGGTACGGGCGCCGGGCTCCAGACCGGTGACCGTCCGCGCGGTGAAGCGGTCGCAGCCGATCGGGTCGGCGACCTGGACCGGGTAGCCGGCGGCGTTCGGCGGCGGGACGTCCAGCAGCGCCGGGTCGCGCAGCGGCAGCCCGTAGGCGGTGGCGGTCTCGCGGGCCACACCGCGCATCGACAGGCAGTAGCCGCGGTCCGGGGTGACGGCGATGTCCAGCACCTCGTCGACGAGCTCCAGCAGCTCGATGGCGTCGGTGCCGACCTCGTACTCCGGCGGCAGCACGATGATGCCGTGCGTACCGTCGTCGCCCATGCCGAGCTCGTCGCCGGAACAGATCATGCCGTGCGACTTCTTGCCGTAGGTCTTACGGGCGGCGATCTTGAAGCCGCCGGGCAGCTCGGCGCCGGGGAGGACGACCACGACCTTGTCGCCGACGGCGAAGTTACGGGCGCCGCAGACGATCTCCTGGGGCTCGCCGGTGCCGTTGGCCCGGCCGACGTCCACCGTGCAGAAGCGGATCGGCTTCTTGAAGCCCTCCAGCTCCTCGATGGTCAGCACCTGGCCGACGACGAGCGGGCCCTTGAGGTCCGCGCCGAGGCGCTCGACGGTCTCGACCTCCAGGCCGACCGCGATGAGCTTTTCCTGTACGTCCCGGCCGGTCTCCGTCGCCGGCAGGTCGACGTACTCCCGCAGCCAAGAAAGCGGGACCCGCATCAGATCTCCATCCCGAACGGCCGGGTGAACCGGACGTCGCCCTCGAACATGTCGCGCATGTCTTCCACGTTGTGCCGGAACATCAGCATCCGGTCGATTCCGAACCCGAAGGCGAAGCCGCTGTACTTCTCCGGGTCGACGCCACAGGCGATGAGCACCTTGGGGTTGACCATCCCGCAGCCGCCCAGCTCGATCCAGCCCTCGCTGGAGCACGTACGGCACGGCCGGTCGGGGTTGCCCACGGACTCGCCACGGCAGACGTAGCAGACCATGTCCATCTCGGCGGACGGCTCGGTGAAC
Source organism: Streptomyces sp. NPDC048196 (assembly GCF_040652715.1). NCBI lineage: Bacteria > Bacillati > Actinomycetota > Actinomycetes > Kitasatosporales > Streptomycetaceae > Streptomyces > Streptomyces sp. NPDC048196. The sequence goes on from NZ_JBEZMM010000024.1 coordinate 47,335, forward strand.
GGGAAGTAGTTCGGCCGCAGCCGGGTCTTCATGTCGGGGCCGAAGAGCGCCCGGACCATGTGGTCGAGGGTGCCCTTGAGGTCGGCCATGGTCAGGCCCTCGTCGACGGCGAGCAGCTCGATCTGGTGGAAGACCGGGGAGTGCGTGGCGTCCAGCTCGTCGGTGCGGTAGACCCGCCCCGGGCAGACGACGTAGACCGGCGGCTCGCGGTCGACCAGGGTGCGGGCCTGCACCGGCGAGGTGTGGGTGCGCAGCACGACACCGGATTCATCGTCCTGGGCGCCGTTGGCCTTGACGAAGAAGGTGTCCTGCATCTGGCGCGCCGGGTGGTCCGGCACGAAGTTCAGGGCGTCGAAGTTGAACCACTCCGCCTCGACCTCGGGGCCCTCGGCGATCTCGTAGCCCATCGCGACGAAGACGTCCGCGACCCGCTCCATGAACGTGGTGAGCGGGTGCCGAGCGCCGGCCGGGACGCGGTCGTAGGGCAGCGTGACATCCACCGCCTCCTCGACCAGCACCCGCGCGTCGCGCTCCGCCTCCAGCTCCTCCTGGCGGGCCTTGAGCGCCTGGTTGACGCGGCCACGGGCCTGGCCGACGCGCTTGCCGGCGTCCGCCTTGGCGTGCGGCGGCAGGGCGCCGATCTCCCGGTTGGCGAGGGCGAGCGGCGAGCGGTCACCGGCGTGGGCGACCTTCACCTCGCGCAGTTGCTCCAGATCGGCCGCGGCGGCGACGGCGGCCAGCGCCTCGTCCAGCCGGGCGGCGATCTCTTCCGGTTTCAGGGCTTCGACCTCGACAGGGTCGTACGACTTATTGGGTGCGGACATCTCTTCCCGTGCTTCCGGTGGACTGGCTTGGCTTGGCTCGCTTCGCCTCGGCTCTTCGATCACATGGGTCGTATGGCCGAGCCCGCGCTGCGCCCGCGATGCCTGTGCGCCAAAGGTGCCAAAGGTCAAGTCTAAGGGGGACGGGTGGCGCGGCCGGCCCGAGCCCCCGCGGGGCGCCCGCCGCGTCCGTTCCTCCTAGCTCATGAAGGCCGGCGTCGCGACGGGCAGGCTGAATCGGAACTGGGCGCCGCCGGTGGACGCCCGGCCGACCGTGATCGTGCCGCCGTGGGCCTCGACGATGCCCTTGACGATGTAGAGGCCCAGGCCGGTGCCACCGCGCTTGCTGCCCCGCCAGAAGCGGGTGAACACGCGGCTCATCGACTCCTCCGGGATGCCGGGGCCCTCGTCGCTCACGGTGACGCTCGTCCCTTCCGTACTGGTGGCGTCCGTTGCCGGTCCGACCTCGATGGTGACCGTTCCCTCGCCGTGGCGCACCGCATTTTCCAGGAGGTTGCCGAGCACCTGGTCCACCTTGTCCGGGTCCGCCCACAGATCGGGCAGGGGTTCCCTCATCCGGATCAGAAAGCGGTCCGGCCGCTGGCCCGCGGTGGTCTGCGCCTGGACGTGCCGGCGCACCGCGGCGATCATGTCGACCCGCTGCCGGCGCACCTCCAGCCGACCGGAGTCGATCCGGGAGATGTCCAGCAGTTCGGCGATCAGCCGGGTGACGCGGTTGGCGTCGGCGTCCACCGTCTCCAGCATCAGCCGCTTCTGGTCGTCGGTGAAGCGTTCCCACTTCTGGAGGAGGGTGGCGGTGAAGCCCTTGACGGAGGTCAGCGGCGAGCGGAGCTCGTGGGCGACGGTGGCGATGAGTTCGGCGTGGCTGAGCTCGGTACGGCGCCGGGCCTCGGTGCCGCGCAGCGCGATCACCAGCCGCTCGACCGGCCCGCCCGGCCGGCCGCGGACGTAGCGGGCGGAGACCAGCACCTCGCGGCCGCCGAGCAGGAGGTTGCGCTCGGGCTGGCCGCGGCGGATGGCCAGGCCACCGTAGGGGTCGGTCAGCCGCCACCAACGGCGGCCCTCGATGTCCTGGAGCGGCAGGGCCTCCTCCAGGGGGCGGCCGAGCGCGTCCTCGGGGGCGAGGCCGGTGATCCTGGCGGCCGCGGCGTTGAAGCAGCTGACCCGGCCGGTCGCGTCGGCGACCACCAGGCCGTCCGGAAGGTCGTCGGGGTCGAGCCCGAGCCCGGTGTCCGGGGCGGTGGACGCCACCGCGCGGGCCGGCGGCGGGCCGCCGGCCGGTCGGTCGGACGGGCTGCCGTCAGCGCGTGCTGTGATGCCGGAAGTCCTCACACTCATCCCCGTTACCCCCTTCCGGGCCCCCGGGCACGCAACACTACTAGCTCGCCCCGTATGTGCCGGGCGATCCGGTGGACGCCCCTCACGCGGGTGACGCGGAGCGGCAGCCACCGGGGCCGCGCTGGGCACGGGCCGAGGCGTAGAGGCAGACCGCGGCGGCGGTGGCGAGGTTGAGGCTCTCCGCCTTGCCGTGGATGGGGACGCGTACGACGGCGTCGGCGAGCGCCCGGGTCTCCTCGGGCAGGCCCCACGCCTCGTTGCCGAAGACCCAGGCGGTGGGCCCGCCCATGGATCCGGTGTCCAGCTCGGCGTCCAGGTCCCGGTCACCTGCGCCGTCCGCGGCGAGGATCCGCGCCCCGGCGCCCTTGAGCCCGGACACCACCTGCTCGACCGGTACGCCGACCGCGACCGGGAGGTGGAAGAGGGAACCGACCGACGCCCGTACGGACTTGGGGTTGTACAGGTCGACGGAGGCGTCGGTGAGCACCACGGCGTCCGCGCCGGCGGCGTCCGCGCAGCGCAGCACCGTACCGGCGTTGCCGGGGTCGCGGACGTGGGCGAGCACCGCGACCAGCTTCGGGCGGGCGGCGAGGATCTCCTCGAACGGCGAGTCGAGGAAGCGGCAGACGCCGAGCAGGCCCTGCGGGGTGACCGTCTGGGAGATGTCCCCGATGGTCCGGTCGTCGGCGAGGTGCACCCGGACCCCGGCCGCGCGGGCCGCCCCGACGATCTCGTGGTGCCGCTCGGCGGCCTCGACGGTGGCGAACAGCTCGATGAGCGTGGCGGCGCCGTCCGTGCGGTGCGCGATGGCCTCCCGTACGGCCTGCGGGCCCTCGGCGATGAACCGGCGCTCCTTGCCGCGGAAGGCGCGGCGGGCCAGCCGCCGGGCGGCGGTGACGCGCGGGGAACGCGGGGAGATCAGCTCGGGGGTGCCCATGGGCGGCGGCTCGCTTCTGTGGTTCGGGGCGGGACCGGACCGGGCGGCCCGGGCCGGAAAAGCGGCGGACCCGCAGGCCCGGGGCCTGCGGGTCCGATCACGACGGTGTCACGACCGCGTCGGTCGTCACGCCAGGTCGTCAGGCTGGTGCTCAGGCAGCCTTCGGGGCGTTGACGTCGCTCGGCAGGGCCTTCTGGGCCACCTCGACGAGCGCGGCGAACGCGTTGCTGTCGTTGACCGCGAGGTCGGCCAGGATCTTGCGGTCCACCTCGATGTTGGCGGCCTTCAGACCCTGGATGAAGCGGTTGTAGGTCATGCCGTTGGCGCGGGCAGCGGCGTTGATGCGCTGGATCCACAGCTGACGGAAGTCGCCCTTGCGCTTCTTGCGGTCGTTGTAGTTGTAGACGAGGGAGTGGGTGACCTGCTCCTTCGCCTTGCGGTACAGGCGGGAGCGCTGGCCGCGGTAGCCGCTGGCCTGCTCGAGGATCGCCCGGCGCTTCTTGTGGGCGTTGACTGCCCGCTTGACGCGTGCCACTTGTTAACTCCTTGTAGCGGGGCCGTGGTTGTCGTCACACAGCCCGAATCGATTGGGTCCCGGTCCGAGTCGCGCACCCCGCTCGGTCAGCGGGGGCGCGGCGACTCACTTGCCGAGAAGCTTCTTGATCTTCGCGGCGTCGCCCGGGGCCATCTCGGCGTTGCCGGTGAGGCGACGCGTCACGCGGGACGACTTGTGCTCGAGCAGGTGGCGCTTGCCGGCGCGCTCGCGCAGCACCTTGCCGGAGCCGGTGACCTTGAAGCGCTTGCTGGCACCGCTGTGCGTCTTGTTCTTCGGCATGCGCCGTTCTCTCCTCGTCAGTGGCGCTCCCACCGGCACGGGCCGGCTGGCGGGAGCGTCAGATGTATCGGTTGGTGTCCGGGGCGGGTTGCCCCGGCATGAATCCGGGGCTCTCGCCCATGGATCACGCCTCGGCGGGCTCCCCGGCGGGCTCCTCCGCAGGAGCACCACCCTGGCGCTCCGCCTTGCGGGCGGCCTGCGCCTCACGGGCCTCGGCCATCGCCTCGGTCTTCTTCTTGTGCGGACCGAGGACCATGATCATGTTGCGGCCGTCCTGCTTCGGGTTCGACTCGATGAAGCCGAGCTCCTGGACGTCCTCCGCGAGCCGCTGCAGCAGTCGGAAGCCCAGCTCGGGGCGGGACTGCTCGCGACCACGGAACATGATCGTGATCTTGACCTTGTCACCCTGCTTGAGGAACCGGACGACGTGACCCTTCTTGGTGTCATAGTCGTGCGGGTCGATCTTCGGCCGGAGCTTCATCTCCTTGATGACCGTGTGCGCCTGGTTCTTGCGCGCCTCACGGGCCTTCATGGCCGACTCGTACTTGAACTTTCCGTAGTCCATGAGCTTGCAGACCGGCGGACGGGCGTTCGCCGCCACCTCGACCAGGTCGAGGTCGTACTCCTGCGCAAGCTCCAGGGCCTTGGCAAGCGGCACAATGCCGACCTGCTCGCCACTGGGACCGACGAGTCGCACCTCGGGGACGCGAATCCGGTCGTTGATGCGGGGCTCGGCGCTGATGGATCCTCCTCGGTAGCACCACGCGACGGCCTGGCGGACTGCCGCGTAACGTCTGTTCGGTGTGACCAACCGCGCCGGTACATGAAAAATGCCCCGGACGGGACACAGGCGGGGCTCCACATAGATCTGGAGCACCGCCGCGAAGTCTCCGCGGGGCGCAGCCGGACCGTTGACCCGCCAACCTGAGGTCGGCCGGGTGGGAGATCGGAGCCTCCACTTGTGGGCCGGTCACATGCGTGTCCGGCCGGTCGGAACACCAGGATACACGAGTCAAGCCCTGGCCCCCACTCGTACGCCGCTCCGCGGGCGCCGCCCGTCAAGGGTGCCGGTCCCGGACGCCGGGCCCGCGGAAGGGGGCCATAGGCTGGAGCCGACCCCTCTTTCAGGAAGAAGCCCTTAAGACATGAGTGACCAGACCCCGCAGCCGTCCGACGCGCCCGAGCCGTCCGGCACCCCGCACGCGGCGAGCCCCGACTTCGATGCCATGACCCGGGACATCGCGGACGTCCCGGCGGTCGAGGTGATCACCACTGTCGCGGTGCATCTGATGAGCTCGGCGGCGGTCAATCTGGGGCTCGCCGAGGGCGGCGAGACGCACAAGGACCTCGACGAGGCGCGCAAGCTCATCCAGGCGCTGGCCGGTCTGGTCACCGCCAGCGCCACCGAGATCGGCTCGTACCACGCGGCACCGCTGCGGGACGGTCTGAAGTCGCTGCAGTTGGCCTTCCGCGAGGCCTCGGTCGTCCCGGACGAGCCGGGTCAGGGCCCCGGGGAGAAGTTCACCGGGCCGGTCTACGGCTAGTTGCGGCGAGTCCGCACCCTTTCGTCCGCACCATTTGCGCGCGACGACGAGCCCCGGCCGGTGCGGCCGGGGCTCGTGTGGTGAGGGGACGGGTTCGCCGGGCCCGTGACCTGTGCCCCGTGACCCACGACCAGTGATCCGTGGGGTCAGACCCGTTCGCCGGGGCCGGCGGTCGGCTCGTGGGGCGAGACCTGGTCGGCGACGAGCACCGGTTCCTGCGGCGGGTGGGTGACCTGGTGGACCACCGCGGCGATCGCCCCGCCGATCAGGGGCGCGACGATGAAGAGCCACAGCTGGGTGATGGCGGCGCCGCCCGCGAACAGCGCCGGGCCGATGGAGCGGGCCGGGTTCACCGAGGTGCCGTCCAGCGGGATGCCGATGAGGTGGACGGTGGCCAGTGCCAGACCGATCGGCAGGCCGTCGAAGCCGATCACGGCCACCCGGTGGGTGACCGCCAGGAAGACGAAGACGTAGAGGAAGGTCATCACCATCTCGGCGACGAAGGCACCGCCGAGGTTGAGGTGCACCGCCGAACGGTCGCCCCAGCCGTTCGTGCCGAAGGCCGCATGGGTCTGCAGGCCCGGGATCTGCTTGGCGACCAGGAAGAGCAGCGCGGCCCCCACGATGGCGCCGAGGATCTGGGCGATCCAGTACTCGACGGCGGTACGGAGGGTGATGCGGCGGGACAGCAGCATGCCCAGCGTCACCGCCGGGTTGAGGTGGCTGCCCGAGATCGGGCCGAGCGCGTAGGCCAGGGCCAGCATCGTGAAGCCGAAGGCCAGGGCGATGCCGAAGGTGCCGATGTACTCGCCGGCCAGCACCGCCGAGCCGACGGCGAAGAACACCAGGAGCAGCGTGCCGAGGAATTCGGATACGACCGTGCGGGTCACGACCGAGGGGGTCTCCGTTGTCTCCATGTGGGCTCTCCTCGCGTGGATCTTGAGCTCTCCTCGCATTGTGCGGCCCAGGAGGGGAACCCGCCCGTCGGCGATCTCCCCGGGCGGCCGTGGCAACGGCCCGGGGAGGCACCCGCCGCGGAGCCCGTCAGCGCTGGTAGAGCGGTTCCCCGGTGGACGCCGCACCGGGCGGCAGGAGCACCAGGTCCAGGCCCCGTACGAGCCGGGCGCGCAGGACCTCGTCGGCGGCCAGCGCCTGCGCCAGCCGCTGGGCGACCTCGGCGGTGGGGGCGTCGGCGGCCAGGCCCAGGGCGAGCGTCCCGTCGGTCTCCCTGGACGGCGCCAGCCGGGCGGCGAGGACGGCCGGCTCGGCGGCGAGGAGGGCGCGCAGGGCCTCGGTGACGGCCGGGTCGGCGAGCGGGTCGGCGGTCGTACGCCCCTCGGCGAGGGCGCGCAGCGCGGGCCCGGTGAGCTGGTAGGTGACCGGGCCCGCCAGGTCGATCACGACGGTGTCGGCCTTCTCGTGCGAGGCGGCCAGCAGCGCCTGCTGCAGCGGGACGGCCACCGGCCGGGCGTCCGGGCGCCAGCGGTGCAGGGTCTCCATGCTGGTGAAGGCGGGCAGGGCACGCCGCCCGTCCGGGGCCTGGAGGGTGGGCACGGCCATGTCACTGGTCTTCTCATGACGCAGGCCGTCGGGTCCCGTCTCGACCTCACCCAGGATCGCGACGACCGGCACGAGCAGGCGGGCGCCGGCCAGGGCGGTCAGCAGCGCGGGCTCGGTGGACCGGTCCTCCTGGTACGCCGCCAGAGCTGCGGCGAGGGCGGGATCGGCGGACCCGTCGTCGTCGGAAAAGGTCGACTCGGGAATGTTCTTCTGCACGTGCCCGAGCGTATCGGGGGCTCGGCGTACGTTTTCGGCTGGGCCGCCGTGGTTGTTGCTCGCCGTTGCGCTTTGCGGCGCCTCGTACGTAGCTGGCTTTCCCGCCGCGGGGCTTGGCCGCCGTCGGGCCTTGCGGCCCCGCACGTAGCTGGCTTACCCGCCGCGGGGCTTCTCGCCGTTGCGCCTTGCGGCGCCCCCGCACGTAGCTGGCTTACCCGCCGCGGGGCTTCTCGCCGTTGCGCCTTGCGGCGCCCCCGCACGTAGCTGGCTTTCCCGGCGCGGGGCTTCTCGCCGTTGCGCTTTGCGGCGCCCCCCACGTAGCTGGCTTTCCCGGCGCGGGGCTTGCTCGGCGTTGGACCTTGCGGTGCCCCCGCACGTAGCTGGCTTTCCCGGCGCGGGGCTTGCTCGGCGTTGGACCTTGCGGTGCCCCCGCACGTAGCTGGCTTACCCGCCGCGGGGCTTCTCGCCGTTGGGCCTTGCGGCGCCCCCGCACGTACCCGTCTGCGACGCCGCAGGGCTTCTCGCCGTTGCGCCTGCGGCGGGCTGGGTTGTTGTTGGGTGCGGTGACGAGTCTCCGGGGCCTTGTTCGTGGACGTAAAGCGCCAGCAGTCCACGAACAAGGCCCCGGAGGCCCGTCACCTCCCGTTGGGGGAGGGGAAGGTCGGTGGGGGCTGGGGTGGGTTCAGGGGCGGGTTCGCCAGAGGAGGAAGGCGGTCGCCATCAGGGCCACGCCTGCGGCGCCGGCTGACCAGGGGAGCCAGTTGGTGGGGGTGTCCTCGGGGGTGTCCTCGGTGGGGCCGGGGCCGAAGTAGCGGCCGTTGTAGGCGGCGGGGGACGGCTTCTGGGGGACGGGCCGTAGGCCGTCCGCGGCGTTGAGGGCGGCGGCGGGGTCGATCAGGCCCGCGCCGTAGTCGTCGTCGCGGCCGCCCTGGGGCGTGTCCTGGGCGGTCGACGTGAGCAGGTGGCGGATCTGGGCGGGGCTCAGGTGGGGATGGGCCGAGCGGATCAGGGCGATGGCGCCGGAGGTGAAGGCCGCGGCGGGGCTGGTGCCCCAGCCGGAGAGGTAGCCGTCGTCGTTGCCGGCCATGAGGATGTCCTCGCCGGGGGCGCTGACCGTGGCGTACCAGTGGCGGGTGGAGAAGTGGGCGCGGTCGCCCTGGTGGGTGACGGCCGTGGTGGCGATGACGCCCGGGTACGCGGCGGGGTAGGAGACGTGGTTGCCCTTGTCGCCGCCGTTGCCCGCGGAGGCGACGACGGGAATGCCCTTGCCGAGGGCGTACTGGATGGCGGCGTCCTCGCGCGGCTCGGGGTGGGCGGACTCGCTGTCGTCGCCCAGGGACATGCTGATGACGTCGGCGCCGTGGTCGGCGGCCCAGCGGATGCCGTCGGCGAGCGCGCCGGCCTTCTCCGTGCGGGCGCGTTCGCGCTGCGGGTCGTTGTCCTCCAGGATCACCCGGACCGGGAGGATCTTGGCGGCGGGGGCGATGCCGAGCACGCCGTCCTGGCGGCCGGCGCCGTGGCCGTGGCCCGCTATGACGCTGGCCATGCCGGTGCCGTGCCGGGCCCAGGCCGCGTCGCCCGGGCCGGCGCCGAAGCCGACCAGGTCCTTCTCGGGGAGGACCTGGCCCTGGAGGTCGGGGTGGTTGGCGTCGACGCCGGTGTCCAGGACGGCGACCGTGACGCCCTCGCCCTTGGTGGTGCGCCAGGCCTGCTGGGCGTGGACGGCCTGCAGGCCCCATTCCTGGGCGCGGATGGCGTCGGCCCGGGCGGGTACGGCGGGCAGGACGGCGAGTGCGGCGGAGGCCAGGGTGAGGGCGGCCGCGCGCAGCGGGGTCTGCGTCATGGCGCGTCCTCCCGGGGCTGGGTGGGGGTGCCGGCGGCCTTGCGGAAGTCGTTCTCGATGCGGTCGGCGAGGTCCTTGGCGTCGTGGCCGAGGCCGGATTCGGCGGGGGCGGTGGTGGCGCCGGGGCGGACCGCGGCCTCGGCGGGCTGCGGCTCGGTGACGGCGCGGCCGTCGGCGAAGCCGGAGACGGCGTAGACGATCACCGGGACGTCGGTGAGCACCCGGACGGTCCAGCTGGCCCGCTGGGCGCGCCCGAAGCCCTCGGCGGAGGTGCCCTTGGGGGCGTACGGCACCGGCATCAGATCGGTGCGTTCGGCCAGGCTCTTGGTGCTGAAGCCGGTGTTGAGGGCGAGCATGCCGGCCGGGTCGGTCCGGGTGGTCTGGGCGCCGACGGTGATGACGCTGGAGCGGGTGGCGTCGAGATACGTGGCGCGCAGCAGGCGGACGCAGCCGGCCCGGGCGAGGGCCTGGGCGAGCTTGGGGTCGTAGGCGCCGGTGCAGTCGCTGTCGGGAGCGACCGCGATCCGGGTCCAGGTCCGGTCGGCGCCGCCGGGGCCGACGCCCAGGCCCTCGACGGTGCGGGGGAAGAGGGTGTCGACCGGGGTGTTGCGCCAGGCGTCGCGGCCCTTGGTGAAGGTGGCCTCGGCGGTGGGCGGGGCGTCCTCGGGGTCGTCGGTGAGCCAGCTGCCGGCCGCGGCGCCGCCGAGCAGGCCGATGCCCAGGACGAGGCAGGCCGCGGCGGCGAGCACCCGGCCGGTGGGGCGGCGGCCCGCGGGGAACCGGCGGGCGGGTGCCGGTCCGGCGGCAACTCCCTGCGGGGGGCGGGGAGTTGTGGGCCAGGGTGGCCGGCCGGGCGGGGCGGCTGTCGGGCGGGCGGCGGGTTCCTGGGGGCCGCTCCACAGGTTCTGGCTGTTGGCCAGGTGGAAGGCGGCGGTGTCGCGGAACGCGGCCGGACGCCCGGCCGGGCGCGGCGGCGCGGCGGGGGTGGGCGGCGTCCCGGGGTGGGGCGCTCGGGGCGCGCCGGCGGCCGGTGGCTGCGCGGGGGGCGGGGGCGGCGGGGCGGCGGGGCGCGGCGGTACACCGTGCGCCGCCGGGGGTGCCTGCGGGGGGACGGACGGCTCGGCCGGGGACCGGCGGCGCAGGACGGTCGTGTGCGGGTCGTCGTCCGGCTCCGGTGTCGCGGCCGCCGCGGGCTGCCGGGGCGGCCGCGGGGGTATGGGCGGGACGTGCCGCGGATCGACGAAGTCTGCGTCGGTGCTCACCCGCGCTCCCCCTTGCGCCGTGGCCCCCGGCCCCCGATCCGCAATCGGGGCAGGGGGGTTGGTATCCGGACAACACGCCGCTGACCTGCTGGTGGCGGTGTCGGGACACTCTACGGGCTGGCGCCGCCGGTGCTCCAACCCTCCCCCAAGCTCTTAAGGAGCAGGGGGTACCCCCATCCAAGCTCTTAAGGAGCAGGGGGTACCCCCACCCAAGCTCTTAAGGAGCAGGGGGTACCCCCACCCAAGCTCTTAAGGAGCAGGGGGTACC
>NZ_JBEZMM010000024.1:58072-122201 GCF_040652715.1 Streptomyces sp. NPDC048196
GGGTACCCCCACCCAAGCACTTAAGGAGCAGGGGGTACCCCCACCCAAGCACTTAAGGAGCAGGGGGTACCCCCACCCAAGCACTTAAGGAGCAGGGGGTACCCCCACCCAAGCACTTAAGGAGCAGGGGGGTACCCACACTCACCGCGTTGTCCGCTCTGTCGGGGTCTCTCCCCCTACCCAGTGGTAGGCCGTTCTGGCAGGCTGCGGCCATGTCCCAGCTGAGAGTCGATGCGTACGGCGACAAAGCCGCTTATGACCGGGCGACGGCCCCTCTCGACGCGCCGCTGGCCGTCGTCGACCTGCGGGCGTTCGACGCCAACGCGGCCGATCTGGTGCGCCGGGCGAAGGGGAAGCCGATCCGGGTGGCGAGCAAGTCGGTGCGCTGCCGGGCCCTGCTGGAGCGGGTGCTGGCGCGGGACGGCTTCGCCGGCATCATGAGTTTCACGCTGGCCGAGTCGCTGTGGCTGGCGCGCTCGGGCTTCTCGGACGTCCTGCTCGCGTACCCGTCGGCCGACCGGGCGGGGTTTGCCGAGCTGACCGCCGATCCGAAGCTCGCGGCCGCGGTGACGGTGATGGTCGACGATCCGGCGCAGCTGGCGCTGATCGACGCGGCCCGGCCCGCGGGGCGCGGCGGCGAGGAGGTCCGGGTGTGCCTGGAGCTGGACACCTCGTACCGGCTGATGGGCGGGAAGGTGCGCTTCGGTGCCCGGCGCTCGCCGCTGCGGGAGCCGTCCCAACTGGCCGCGCTGGCCCGGACGGTGGCGCGCCGCCCCGGTTTCCGGCTGGTGGGCCTGATGGCGTACGAGGGGCATGTGGCGGGGGTGGGTGACGAGGTCGAGGGCAAGCCGGTGTTCTCCCGCACGGTCCGGATGATGCAGGCGGCGGCGCGCAAGGAGCTGGCGCAGCGGCGCTGGGAGGCCGTACGGGCGGTGCGGGCGGTGGCGCCGCGGCTGGAGTTCGTCAACGGCGGCGGGACCGGCAGCGTGCAGCACACGGCCGCGGAGGCGGCGGTCACCGAGGTCGCGGCGGGTTCGGGGCTGTACGTGCCGCGGCTGTTCGACAACTTCCGTTCGTTCAGCGGCCGTCCGGCGGCGCTGTTCGCCCTGCCGGTGGTGCGCCGGCCGGGGCCCGGGGTGGTGACGGTGCTGGGCGGTGGCTATCCGGCGTCGGGGGTGGCGGGCACCGACCGGCTGCCGGTGCCGTATCTGCCGGCCGGGTTGCGCTACGACCCCCAGGAGGGCCCGGGTGAGGTGCAGACGCCGTTGCTGGGGGCGGCCGCGGACGGGCTGGCGATCGGCGACAAGGTGTGGTTCCGGCACGCCAAGGCCGGGGAGTTGTGCGAGCGGTTCGACGCGCTGCGGCTGGTCGACGGGGACCGGGTGGTGGACACCGTGCCGACGTACCGCGGGGAGGGCCGCACCTTCCTCTGAGCGGGGCGGCCCTCCCGTGCGGTGACGATCAGCGGGTCAGTAGACGGTGTCCTGCTGGTCCGGGACCACGGAGCCGTCGGCGCGCCGGACGGGTCCGAGGGTGCCGTCCGGCCGGGTGTAGCCGGTGCTCGCGCAGGGGTACGGGTCGGCCTTGCGCTGCTTGGGCTCGATGAACATCGGGTTGACGATCCACCGGTGGTCGGCGTTGTCGTACGCCCGGCACATCAGCTCGGTCTTGTTGCGGTTGATGGCCAGGTGGCCGGCGGTGGCGTCGCCGACGAAGGTCACATCGGTCTCGGCGTCGCCGGCCGCGAAGGCGGGGCGGTGCGCCCGGTCCTGCTGCTGCCAGGCCTTGGCGCCCTTGACGTGGAAGATCTCCTGGTTGATCCAGCAGCGCTTGCCGTCCATGTACGTCAGGACCTCGCCGTTGGTGTCCTTGACGTCACCGCAGCCCTCGACGCCGGTGGTGAGCTTGCCGTCGCGGACCACGTTGCGGATGCCGATGATGTGGTCGCGGTCGATGCCCACTCCGGGTGCCCAGGCGCGGACCAGCGGCTCGGCGGAGGCGGAGACGATGTAGACGTCGAAGCCGGCCTTCTTGAGGGTGCCGATGAGGTCGCGCTGCTGGTCGTAGTAGCGGATGTAGCCGGCCCACTTGTGGGTGCCGACCGTCTGCTCGGTACCGATCGGCGCGGCGAGGTTCTGGGTGCGGGCCTCGGCGGCGTACGAGGTCAGGGTGGCCGGGCTGTGGCCGGCGAACAGCTGGGTGATCCAGACGTAGGAGGGCACCGTACGCCGGTGGTTCCACTCCCCCTCGAACGCGGGCTTGCCGCCCGAGGTCTTCTCGTCGTTGTAGACGTCGAGGATCTCGTCGGTGCAGTCGGTGTCGGTCGACGTCGGCAGCGGGTGGCCGGCGGGCACGGAGGTGCCGCAGGCCGTGGTGAGCGCGTCGGCGGCGGCGTCGGTCAGCCACTTGTTGGTGGCCTTCCAGCTGGCCGGGCGCAGCACCTTGTCGTGCCGGAGCATCCAGGCCAGTGTGGCGTCGGAGATGTCGTTCTTGACGACGGTGTTGTCCCAGTCGAAGGTCGCGACCGGCCGCGCTCCCCCGGATCCCGAGCAGCTGCCGCGCTCGTCGATCATCTTCTGCAGCTTGGCGTGGTTGTCGCCGTACCAGCCCTTGGAGACCTGGAGGGTGGGACAGCGGTGCGGGGCCGGCTGTGCGGTGGCCGTCTGCGCGACCGCGACGCCGCCTCCGACGACCGCGAGGGCAGCTCCCGCTGCCAGCCAGCGACGCTTGGTGAGCATGGACGTAACTCCTGTCGAACGAAGGATCGAAGGCGGACGCTAGCGTACGGCGGCCGGACGTCGCGCGACATCCGGCCGCCGGGGCGCTTACGCGGAAGTGAACAACGGGCGATCACACCGGTGTGACGTACGCTCCCGCGATGCCTCCGTCGACCAGGAATTCGGCCGCGTTGACGAATGACGAGTCGTCACTGGCGAGGAAGGCGACCGCGGATGCGATCTCCTCGGGCTCGGCGAACCGGCCGACCGGGACGTGCACCAGACGGCGCGCGGCGCGCTCGGGGTCCTTGGCGAACAGCTCCTTGAGCAGCGGGGTGTTGACCGGCCCGGGGCACAGGGCGTTGACCCGGATGCCCTCCCGGGCGAACTGCACGCCCAGTTCGCGGGACATCGCCAGCACGCCGCCCTTGGAGGCGGTGTAGCTGATCTGGGAGGTGGCCGCGCCCATGACGGCCACGAAGGAGGCGGTGTTGATGATGGAGCCGCCGCGCCCGGTCTCGGCGAACTGGCGCTGCATGTAGGGCAGGGCGTGCTTGCAGCAGAGGTAGACCGAGGTGAGGTTGACCTCCTGGACGCGCTTCCAGGCGTCCAGGCCGGTGGTGAGGATGGAGTCGTCGTCGGGCGGTGAGATGCCGGCGTTGTTGAAGGTGATGTCGACCGAGCCGTAGGTGTCGAAGGCGGTCCTGTAGAGCGCCTCGACCTGCTCGGAGTCGGTCACGTCGACCTGGACGAAGAGGCCGCCGACCTCTTCGGCGGCGGCCTTGCCGGCCGTCTCGTCGATGTCGGCGCAGACGACGTGGGCGCCTTCGGAGGCCAGTCGGCGGGCGGTGGCCAGGCCGATGCCGCTGCCGGCTCCGGTGATCACGGCGGTACGGCCGACGAGGCGGCGGCACACTGCGGTCTGGTCGGTCACGGGGACTCCTCGCTGGGCTCGGTGCTGATGAAGATGTTCTTGGTCTCGGTGAAGGCGGTGAGCGCGTCCGGGCCGAGCTCGCGCCCGAGTCCGGACTGCTTGAACCCGCCGAAGGGGGTCCAATAGCGCACGCTGCTGTGGGAGTTGACGGAGAGGTTGCCGGCCGCGACGGCCCGCGAGACGCGCAGCGCGCGGCCGACGTCGCGGGTCCACAGGGAGCCGGAGAGGCCGTAGTCGGTGGCGTTGGCGATCCGGACCGCGTCGGCCTCGTCCTCGAAGGGGATGGCGACCGCGACCGGGCCGAAGATCTCCTCGACGGCCGTACGGTCCTCGGGGCGGCCCTCCAGGACGGTCGCCGGGTACCAGAAGCCCTTGCCCGTGGGGGCCTCGCCGCGGATGGCGGCCGGGGCGTCCTCGGGGACGTAGGACCGTACCCGCTCGCGCTGGGCGGCGGAGATCAGCGGGCCCATCTGCGTGGCGGGGTCGGCCGGGTCGCCGACGGTGAACGCCTTGACCGCGGGTTCCAGGAGTTCCAGGAAGCGGTCGTAGACGCTGCGCTGGACGAGGATGCGGCTGCGGGCGCAGCAGTCCTGGCCGGTGTTGTCGAGGAAGGAGCCGGGGGCGGCGGCCGCGGCGGCCTCGATGTCGGCGTCGGCGAAGACGATGTTGGGGCTCTTGCCGCCGAGTTCGAGGGTGAGCCGCTTGGTCTGCGCGGCGCAGCGGGCGGCGATCTGCCGGCCGGTGGCGGTGGAGCCGGTGAAGACGACCTTGGCGACGCCGGGGTGGTCGACGAGTGCGGTGCCGGTGACCGGGCCCTCGCCGGGCAGGACCTGGAAGAGGTTCTCGGGGAGGCCGGCCGCCAGGGCGAGTTGGGCGAGTTTGAGGGCGGTGAGCGGGGTGGTCTCGGCGGGCTTCAGCAGGACCGCGTTGCCGGCCGCGAGGGCGGGGGCGGTGCCCCAGGCGGCGATCGGCATCGGGAAGTTCCAGGGGGCGATCACGGCGACCACGCCGAGCGGTTCCTGGACGGTGATGTTGAGGCCGCCGGCGACCGGGATCTGGGTGCCGGTCAGCCGCTCCACTCCCCCGGCGGCGTAGTGCAGCAGGTCGCGGACGTTGCCCGCCTCCCACTGCGCGTTGCCCAGGGGGTGGCCGGCCTCGGTCCGTTCCAGTTCGGCGAGCTCGGGGATGTGGGCGTCGACGACGTCGGCGAAGCGGCGCAGGAGGCGGGCGCGGTCGCCGGGGGCCACCGCGGCCCAGGCCTCCTGGGCGGCCGCGGCCCGGCGGACCGCGGCGTCGACCTCTTCGGGAGAGGTGGTGGGGACGGTGGCCACCACTTCCTCGGTGGCCGGGTTGAGGATCTTCAGCTCGTGCGGACCATTGGACACAGCGTGGTTCCTTACATGCGCTCGAAGGAGCGGAAGCGCTCCCAGTCCGTGACGGCGGCGTCGTAGGCGTCCTGTTCGACGCGGGCCATGTGGCGGTAGTGGTCGACGACCTCGTCGCCGAAGGCCTCCCGGGCGATCGGGCTGCGCTCCCACAGCTCGGCGGCCTCGCGCAGGGTGGTGGGGACGTTCGCGGCGATTGGGGTCTCCCCTGCTCGAACGGAGTTGAGAGCTTGGGGAACGGCGTAGGCGTTGCCGGTGGTGGCGTCGGGGAGTTCCAGCTCGTGCTCGATGCCGTACAGGCCGGCCGCGACCATGCCGGCGACCGCGAGGTAGGGGTTGACGTCGCCGCCGGGGAGGCGGTTCTCCAGGCGGTGGGCGCGGCCGTGGCCGACGACGCGCAGGGCGCAGGTGCGGTTGTCGGGGCCCCAGGCGACGGCGGTGGGCGCGAAGGAACCGGGGCGGAAGCGCTTGTAGGAGTTGATGTTGGGGGCGTAGAAGAGCGTGAAGTCGCGCATCGCGGCGAGCTGGCCGGCGAGGAAGTGCCGCATGGTCTGCGACATGCCGTACGGGCCGGAGTCGTCGGCGAGGACGGGGTGGCCCTGCTCGTCCTGGAGCGAGAGGTGGATGTGGCAGGAGTTGCCTTCGCGCTCGTCGTACTTGGCCATGAAGGTGAGTGCCATGCCCTCCTGGGCGGCGATCTCCTTGGCGCCGGTCTTGTAGATCGAGTGCTGGTCGCAGGTGGTGAGCGCCTCGTCGTAGACGAACACGATCTCGTGCTGGCCGAGGTTGCACTCGCCCTTGGCGGACTCGACGGTCATCCCGGCGGCGCCCATCTCGTTGCGGATGCGGCGCAGCACGGGCTCGACGCGGCCGGTGCCGAGGACGGAGTAGTCGCCGTTCCACTGGTTGGCCGGGTTCATGTCGCGGTAGCCGCGTGACCAGGCGTCCTCGTAGGAGTCCTTGAAGAGCATGAACTCCAGCTCGGTCCCGGCGAAGGCGCGCCAGCCGCGGTCGGCGAGGCGGTCGAGCTGGCGGCGCAGGATCTGCCGGGGCGAGGCGGCGACCGGGGAGCCGTCGTGCCAGGCGAGGTCGGCGGTGATCAGGGCGGTCCCGGGGTTCCAGGGGGTGCGGCGCAGGGTGCCGGTGTCGCCGTGCATGGCGAAGTCGCCGTAGCCGCGTTCCCAGGAGGACATCGCGTAGCCGTCGACGGTGTTGAGGTCGACGTCGACGGCGAGGAGGTAGTTGCAGCCCTCCGTGCCGTGGTCGAGGACGGTGTCGAGGAAGTATCGGGCCGCGAACCGCTTGCCCTGGAGCCTGCCTTGCATATCGGTGAAGGCGAGGACGACAGTGTCGATCTCCCCGGCGTCGACGAGGGCTCTGAGCTCCTCGACGGAGAGTGGGGGCGTGCGGTCTGCCACGGTAATGCCTCCTGTCACTGCATCCGGAGGTCATAAGGTAGGCACACGAACCATTGATTGGGAAGGGGTGTCGATGGACGGGACGGACGACCGGCTGGCGCCGGTGCTGCGGCCGGTGCGCGCGGGCAATGGCTTCGAGGAGGCGCTGGAGCAGATACTCCAGATCGTCCGGCTCGGCCTGGTCCAGCAGGGCGAACGGCTGCCCGCGGAACGGGAGTTGGCCGAGCGGCTGCAGATCAGCCGGGTCACCCTGCGCGAGGTGCTCAAGGTGCTCCAGGACGAGGGGCTGGTGGAGAGCCGGCGCGGGCGGTACGGCGGCACCTTCGTCCGGGTGCGCGCCGAGAACCACGGCGAGGCCGAGCTGCGCCGCCGGATCGAGAAGATCGACGTCGAGGACACCCTGCGGTTCCGGGAGGTGCTGGAGGTGGGCGCGGCCGGGCTGTGCGCGGCGCACGGGCTGACCGACGAGCAGGCCGGCCGGCTGCGCGAGGCGCTGGCCGCGACGCAGGACGCACCGCTCGCCGACTACCGCCGGCGCGACACCCTCTTCCACCTCACCCTCGCCGAGCTGTCCGGTTCGGTGTCGCTGGCCGCGCAGTACGCCGCCGTCCGGGCGAACGTCAACGACCTGCTGGACTGCATCCCGCTGCTGGTCCGCAACCTGGAGCATTCGCAGACCCAGCACGCGGCGCTGGTGGAGGCCGTGCTGGAGGGCGATGCGGACGGGGCGCGCGAGGTGATGCGGGAGCACTGCTGCGGCACCGCGGCGCTGCTCCGGGGCTTCCTTTCGTGACGCTTACGCCACTCGCCGGGCCCGGAAACCCGCCCGTTACAAGATTTTCCCGCCGGGGTCTTGCGCTCAGCCGAGCCGAAGACAAAGGTATCGGCCCATACCTTTATTGCGGGGCTGGTAGCGGTACGGCCGTACCCGCCGCGGATCATCGAGGCCCTCGGAGGCGTGGTGTCCATCAACGAGCACGCGACGAACCCAGAGCAGGAACAACAACCCCCTCAGCTGTCCAGCGATGAACAGCGCCTCCATGAGCTCGGCTATGCCCAGGAGCTGGCCCGCTCGATGTCGGCGTTCTCGAACTTCGCCGTCTCGTTCACGATCATCTCGGTCCTCTCCGGCTGTCTGACACTGTACGGCTTCGGCATGAACACGGGCGGGCCCGCCCTGATCACCTGGGGCTGGCCGCTGGTCGGCCTCATGACGCTGTTCGTGGGCCTGGCGATGGCCGAGGTCTGTTCCAGCTACCCGACGGCGGGCGGCCTGTACTACTGGGCGGCGAAGCTGGCGCCCTCGCACGGCCCGGCGTGGTCCTGGTTCACCGGCTGGTTCAACTTCCTGGGCCAGGTCGCGGTGACCGCGGGGGTCGACTTCGGCGCCGCGTCCTTCTCGAACGCGCTGCTGGACCTGCAGTTCGGCTTCGCCGCCACCCCGGAGCACACGATCATGCTGTTCGGCATCGTGCTGCTGGTCCACGGCCTGCTGAACACCTTCGGCGTGAAGCTGGCCTCCTTCCTCAGCAACGTCAGCGTGTGGTGGCACATCCTCGGCGTGCTGGTCATCGTGGGCACCCTGGTCGTGGTGCCCTCGAAGCACCAGTCCGCCTCCTTCGTCTTCACCCACTTCACCAACAACACCGGCTGGCACTCCAGCCTCTACGTCGGACTGCTGGGGCTGCTGCTCGCGCAGTACACCTTCACCGGCTATGACGCCTCGGCGCACATGACCGAGGAGACGCACGACGCGGCCCGGTCCGGCCCCCGCGGCATCGTGATGTCGATCCTGGTCTCCCTGGTCGCCGGCTGGGTGCTGCTGGTCGGCATCACCTTCGCCATCCAGAACTACGACGGCGCGCTGGCCAGCAAGACCGGTGTGCCCCCGGCGCAGATCTTCATCGACGCGCTGGGCGCCACCGGCGGCAAGCTGCTCCTCCTGGTCGCCATCGGTGCCCAGTTCTTCTGCGGCATGTCGTCGGTCACCGCCAACTCGCGCATGATCTACGCCTTCTCGCGGGACGGCGCGCTGCCCGGCTCGCAGCTGTGGCACCGCATCAACAAGCGGACGAAGACCCCGACCAACGCGGTGTGGCTGGCCGCCGGCGGCGCCTTCCTGCTGGGGCTGCCGTACCTGTGGAACGCCACGGCGTACGCGGCCGTCACCTCGATCGCCGTGATCGGCCTCTACATCGCCTACGTCCTGCCGGTCATCCTCCGGCTGCTGCAGGGCGACCGCTTCCAGCGCGGGCCCTGGCACCTCGGCCGCTGGAGCAAGCCCGTCGGCGTCATCGCGGTCGGCTGGACGCTGGTCATCTCCGTCCTCTTCATGCTCCCGACCAGCAGCCCGGTCACGGCGGAGACCTTCAACTACACCCCGCTCGCCGTCCTCCTGGTCCTCGGCTTCGCCGGCACCTGGTGGCTGGTGTCGGCCCGCAAGTGGTTCACCGGCCCGAAGGTCCAGGGCACGGCGGAGGAGCTGGCCGCCATCGAGCACGAACTGGAATTCTGAAAAGGCCGGGCCGTTGACGCCCCAGCACCCCTCGGAGGATCCGTGTCCCAGCCGCTCATCGGCATCAGCACCTACCAGCAGGAGGCCAGCTGGGGGGTGTGGACGCTGCCGGCCGCGCTGGTGCCCGCCGGATACCCGCGGCTGGTGCAGCGCTCGGGCGGGCTGGCCGCGCTGCTGCCGCCGGGCGATCCGGCGACCGCGGCCGCGGCGGTGGCCCGGCTGGACGGGCTGGTGATCGCCGGCGGCGCGGACGTACAGCCGGCGCGGTACGGCGCGGAGCCCGACCCGCGCACCGGGCCGCCGTCGCTCGACCGGGACGCCTGGGAACTCGCCCTGATCGGGGCGGCGTTGACGGCCGGGGTGCCGCTGCTGGGGATCTGCCGCGGGCTGCAGCTGCTGAACGTGGCGCTGGGCGGCACGCTCGTACAGCACCTCGACGGGCACGCCGGGCCGCCCGGGGTCTTCGAGCGGCACGAGATCACGCCGGTCGCCGGGACGCTGCTGGCCCGGGCGCTGCCCGAGCCGGTCTCCGTGCCGACCTACCACCACCAGGCCGTGGACCGGCTCGGCAGCGGGCTGCTGGTCTCGGCGCATGCCGAGGACGGCACCGTGGAGGCGCTGGAGCTGCCGGACGGGCCGGGCTTCGCGCTGGCGGTGCAGTGGCACCCGGAGGCGGGGGACGACACGCGTGTCATGGACGCCCTGGTGGCGGCGGCACGCGGGTCGTCCCCCCGACAGTGACCTGCCGGGTCAGACCCTCCTGCTCCCGCAGGCGCCGGGAATCCAGCCGGTGTTGCCCCGGAACGTGATCTTCAGCCAGTCGTTGCCCGAGCGGCCGCAGAGGTGATAGCTCTGCCCGGTGCCCCGGCCGGTGATGCAGGTGGTCGCGCCCTTGGTGAAGAGCCCCACCGCGGTGCTGTTCAGCTTCCGCTCCTTGCGGATCCGCACGTTCTCCTGAGCCTGCGCGTTGACGCACGCGACCCGCGCGGTGGCCGTGGCGGCGGGCGCCTTCCCGGGTGTGGCGGCGGTGGCGGTCCCGCTGGTCAGTGCGGTGCCGAGCACGGCCACGGCGATGACGGCGGGAGCCGTCAGCTTCAGCCTCATGTGTCCCCCTCAAGATCGATGAAGCGTTCGCACAGATTATCGATGCGGAAAGTCGTCCGCCACCCCGACCAGGAGGACCCGGGTGCCCGAAGTGAGCGCGCGCCAGCGGTGGGTGACCCCGCCGGAGCAGTAGAGGGTGTCACCGGGGCCGAGTTCATAGGCCTCGCCGGCCGCCTCGGCCTCCACCGCGCCCTCGACGACGTACATCAACTCGTCGTGCGGGTGCCGGAATTCGCGCTGCCAGTCGTGCCGGCCGGTGAACTCCAGGGCGTGCAGCTGCTGCCGGCCGCGGACCAGCGGGCGCACCCGGCCCTGACCGCCGGCACCCCGCTCGTCGCCGCTCCCCCCGCCGCCGCCCGCTGCGGCGTCGCTTCCCTCGTCGCGGCCGGCTTCGCCGCGGCCCGCTTCGTCGCCGCCCTCGGGCACCGCCGCGGAGTCGGCCCGGACCACGTCGACGGTGCGCGGGCCGTCGGCGGCGGCCAGCAGCCGGACCGCGGTGGTGTCCAGCGCGTCGGCGATCAGCTGCAGCGAGCGCATGCTGGGGCGGGCCCGGTCGTTCTCGACCTGGCTGAGGAAGGGCGCCGACAGCCCCGTCCGGCGGGCGAGTTCGGCCAGGGTCAGCTCGCGGGCCCGGCGGCGCCGCCGTACGCCCGCCCCGACCCGCGGCGCCTCCGTGCCACCCTGTCCGCCGTCCGTCGGCCCGCCCATCCGCCACTCCTTA
Organism: Streptomyces sp. NPDC048196; assembly: GCF_040652715.1. Taxonomy (NCBI): domain Bacteria; kingdom Bacillati; phylum Actinomycetota; class Actinomycetes; order Kitasatosporales; family Streptomycetaceae; genus Streptomyces; species Streptomyces sp. NPDC048196. Next base: position 68,867 of record NZ_JBEZMM010000024.1, read on the forward strand.
TTGCCGCGTTCACAGCTCTGCAACAGACCGCCCCTAGCGTCTACGCTGTTTGATCCCATCAAACAAAGTTTGACAAGGGGAAGTTCTTCATGACCACGGTCGATCAAAACACACGCCGCCGCCGGGGCACCGGCCTGATCGCGCTCGACACCCGCACCGCCCACGACGGCTACACCCTCTACGCCCCGCTGACCGGCGGCGGCGAGGTGCTGCTCATCGACCTGCACGGCACCGTCGTGCACCGCTGGCACCTGCCGCACCGCCCGGGTCGGCACGCCCGCATCCTGCCGAACGGCAACCTCGCCTACAACGCCACCCTCCCCGACCAGGACGCGCTGTTCCCGATGTGGCACAAGTACCGCGGCGGGCTGATGCAGGAGATCGCCCCGGACGGCACCGTGCTGCGGGAGTTCACCGACCCGCTGCAGCACCACGACGCCCACCACCACGGCGACGGGCGGATCCTGTACGCCGCGCTCGAACCGCTCACCGGGGACCGGGCCGCGGCGGTGCGCGGCGGCGTCCCCGGCTCCGAACCGGGCGGCACGGTCTGGGCCGACACCATCCGGGAGGTCGACGCGGAGGGCCGGCTGCTGTGGTCCTGGCGGGCCGCCGACCACCTCGACCGGGACGCGTACGCCCTCCACCCGGACTACTCGCGCGAACACTGGCCGCTGATCAACTCGGTGTACCCGCTCGCCGACGGGAACGTCCTCGCCAGCCTGCGCAGCGTCTCCGCGGTCGTGGTGATCAGCCGCGCGACCGGCGAGATCCTCTGGCGCACCGAACCCGGCCTGGTCTCCCAGCAGCACCACCCCACCGAGCTGCCGAACGGCAACTTCCTGATCTTCGACAACGGCGTCTTCCGCCCCGGGCGGGACGTCCCGTTCTCCCGGGTCATCGAGGTGGCACGGGCGACCGGGAAGATCGTGTGGGAGTACCACGACCCGTCCCGGGAGGCGTTCTTCGCGCCGTTCATGGGCAGCGCCCAGCGGCTGCCGAACGGCAACACCCTGATCACCGACTCGCCCGCCGGCCGGCTCTTCGAGGTGACCGCCGAGGGCCTGCTGGCTTGGGAGTACGTCGTCCCGGAATTCGGCAGCTACCGCGAGCCGGAGGTCGGTGCGCTCTTCCCGGCGCAGAACAACGCGGTCTTCCGCGCCCACCGCTACGACGCCGGCCAACTGCCCTGGCTGAAGCGGCAGGTGTGAGCGATGGCCGCCTCGGCACCGGATGCCGTCGACGAACGGCTGCCGCCGGCCCGGCTGCTGCCGCTGGCCGCCCAGCACGTCCTGGCGATGATCGCGGCCCCGGTCTCCACGGTCTTCCTGATCGCGACCGGCCTGCGGCTGCCCGCCGACCGCACCGCCGCCCTGCTCAGCGCCACCCTGCTGTTGTGCGGGGCCGGTGCGCTGCTGCAGTCCTTCGGCGTGCTGCGGACCGGGGCCCGGCTGCCGTTCATGATGCTGCCGGGCGGCGCGGCGGCCGCCCTCTTCCTCCGGACCGCCCAGGAGCACGGCGCGGCCACCGCGTCCGGCTCGGTCCTCCTGGCGGCCGCGCTGCTGCTGGCCGTAACTCCGCTGTACCGGCGGATCGTACGGTTCTTCCCGCCGCTGGTGATGGGCGCGACGGTGCTGGTCATCGGCGTCAACATGATCGACGTGGCGGCGCCGATGGCGGTCGGCGGCGCCGGGCCGGCGGTGGTCACGATCGCCGCCACCGCCCTCGGCCTCCTGCTGCTGCGCGGGGTGTGGCGGCAGTTCTCGGTGCTGCTCGGGATGGCCGCGGGGACCCTGACCGCCGTCCTGACCGGGGCGCCCTTCCACCACGTCCCGGGCGGCGGCGTGCTGGCCCTGCCCCGCCTCTTCCCGTACGGCGCCCCGCACTTCGACCTGCTCGCCGCCCTGCCGCTGATGGTCTTCGCGCTCGCCTCGCTGGCCGAGGCGACCGGGCAGACCGTCCTCAACAGCGAGGCGGTGGGCCGTAGGCCCGACCCCGCGCGGGACGTCCCGCGCACCGCCCGCGCGGACGCGGTGACCTCCCTGGGCGCCGGGCTGCTCGGCGGGACCGTGATGGTGACCAGCGCCGAGAACATCGGGATCGTCCAACTCACCGGCGTGCGCAGCCGGTTCGTGACGGCCGGGGCGGGCGGGCTGCTGGTCCTCGGCGGTCTGTGCGCGCCGGTGACCCGGCTGCTGGCGGCGCTGCCCACCCCCGTGGTCGGCGGCGCGTCCCTGGTGATCTACGCCGTCATCGCGGCCATGGGCATCGGCCTGCTGCGCCGCACCGACCTCGCCGACCGGGGCGCGGTCACCGTCGTCGCGCTGACCCTGCTGGCGGGGCTGCTGCCCGTCCTGGCCCCGGAGTGGTACCGGCCGCTGCCGGACTGGGCCCGGACGCTCTTCGGCAGCGGGGTGCCGGCCGCCGCCCTGACCGCGGTCGTGCTGTCCGCGCTGTTCGCCCGGTGGGGGCCGGGCCGGCGGCGCCCGGTTCAGGACGCGCCGCGGGTCAGCCCCAGCAGCTGACGGGCCGGGCCCGCGGGCCGCTGTCCGGTGGGCCACACCGCCCGCAGATCACGGCCGAGCCGCAGGTCGCGCACCGGGACCGCCACCAGCCGGCGGGCGGTGAGCTCCTCGCCGACCGCCAGTTCGCTGAGCACCGACGGTGCCGCCCCACTGAGCACGGCGGCCTTCAGGGCGGTGGTCGAGGCGAGTTCGAGCAGCGGCTCGGCCGGCCCGCCGTACCCGGCGAGCGCCGCGTCCACCACCTGCCGGGTGCCCGAGCCCCGCTCCCGGAGGATCAGCGGGGTCGCGGCCAGCTCGGCGGCGGTCGGTCCGGTACGCCGCCGGGCCCACGGATGGGACGGGGCGGCGACGACCACCAGCCGGTCGTGCCCGATGACCGCGCCGTCCAGCCCGGCCGGCACGTCCAGCCCCTCGACGAACCCCAGGTCCGCCTCGCCCGCCAGCAGCCGCTCGGCCACCACCTTGGAGTTGCCGGTCAGCAGGGACACCGCGGTGCCGGGCAGTTCGGCGCGCAGCGCGATCAGCCAGCCGGGCAGCAGGTACTCGGCGATCGTCATGCTCGCCGCGACCCGCAGCCGGGAGTCGCGCCGGCCGCGCAGCGCCTGGGCCCCCGCGTCGAACGCCTCGGCCGCCTCGACGACCCGGCGCGCCCAGTCCGTCACCAGCACCCCGGCCTCGGTCAGCCGGGAGCCGCGCGGCGACCGCTCCACCAGGCCCACGCCCAACTGCCGCTCCATCGACCGGATCCGGCTGCTGGCCGCGGGCTGGCTGATGCCGCGGGCCCGGGCGGCCCGTCCCAGACTCCCCAGCCGCGCGACCGCGAGCAGCAGCTCCAGCGCGCCCAGGTCCGGCACCCGGTGCGCCAGCGGGACGGCCGGCACCTCCCCCGACCCGTCCCCGGCACCGGCCGCATGCGCGTCACTCATCGGTCCCCCAGGCCCCCTGCTCATAAACCCAGCTTATGCCCCCATAGACACGACGTCCCTGGTGGCGGCGGCGCCGACCACCGACGCTTCCTCCATGGCAACCCTCGCGCACGCACCTTCCCGCCCCACCGCCCCACCCCTCCCTCCGGAGCCGGCCGGCCCCTCGGGCCCGGTCCGCCATCTCGGCCCGAACTGGTACGCCACCGTGATGGGCACCGCGATCGTCGCCAACGCCGGCGCGGCCCTGCCGCTCGCCGCCCCGGGACTGCGCACCGCCTACCAGCTCGTCTGGGCGCTGTCGGGGCTGCTGCTGGTCACCCTGCTGGCCGCCCGTGCCGTCCACTGGCTCCGCCACACCGACCAGGCCCGCCGGCATCTCCTCGACCCGGCCGTGGCGCCGTTCTACGGGTGTCTGTCGATGGCCCTGCTGGCGGTGGGCGGCGGCACGCTGACGGTGGGCCGGGACGTCATCGGCGGGCCGGCCGCGCTCGCCACCGACGCCGTGCTGTGGAGCCTGGGCACCCTCGTCGGGGTGGTCGGCGCCGCCGCGATCCCGTACCTGATGGTGACCCGCCACCGGATCGAGCCGGGCAGCGCGACGCCGGTCTGGCTGCTGCCGCTGGTGGCGCCGATGGTCTCGGCGGCCCTCGGCCCGGGGCTGCTCCCCCATCTGCCGGCCGGCCAGTGGCGGCAGGCGATGCTGGTGGGCTGCTACGCGCTGTTCGGGATGTCGCTGCTGGCGACGCTGCTGGTGCTGCCCCTCGTGGTGTCCCGGCTGCTGCACCACGGACCGCTGCCGCTCGCCCTCACCCCCACGCTGTTCCTCGTGCTCGGCCCGCTCGGCCAGTCCACAACCGCGACCGGAAACCTGGCCGACGTGGCGCCGGGCGTCGTCGACGCGCCGACCGCCCACGCGATGGGCGCCTTCGCGGTCCTGTACGGGATCCCGGTGACGGGGTTCGCCCTGCTGTGGCTGGCGCTCGCGACGGCGCTGGTGGTCCGTGCCGTCCGCAACGGCATGCCGTTCGCGATGACCTGGTGGGGCTTCACCTTCCCGCTCGGCACCTGCGTCACCGGGGTGGCGGGCCTGGCCCGGCACACCGGGCTGACCGCCTTCACCTGGCTGGCCGTGGCGCTCTACGTCCTCCTGGTGGCCGCGGTCGCGGTGACCGCGACCCGCACCGCGAGCGGCCTGGTCCACGGCCGGCTGCTCGCGCCCGTGCCGCCGGCTCGGTAGCCGGCCCCCGTACGGCTCAGCCGGCCCCGGCCAGCGCCTTGGCGAGGGCTGCCGGGGCGGTCACCAACGACGGGCCGTACCAGGTGAGATCGCGCCCGCTGACCAGCGCGGCGGGCAGCTGGGGGAACGCCTCGGGCCCGTCGTCGGCGGTGAAGCGGTACGGCTCGTCGGGCAGCACGACGAGGTCGGCGCCGGCGGCGTTGAGCGCGTCCAGGGCGATCCGCGGATAACGGTCCGGGTGGCCGGCGTAGACGTTCCGTACGCCGAGGCGGGCCAGGAGGTCACCGGCGAAGGTGTCCCGGCCCAGCACCCTCCACGGCCGCCGCCAGACGGGCACCACCGCGGTCCGCTCCCCCGCCGGCCGGGCCAGGTCACGCCAGGCGGCCTCGGCGGCGTCCAGCCACCCGGGCCGGGCCAGTCGGCAGCCGGTGACCAGCACCCGGTGCAGCTCCCGGAAGCCCTGCTCCAGCGTCCGCACCTCGGTGACCCACACGTCCAGCCCGGCGGCCCGCAGGGCGGCCAGGTCGGCCGGGCGGTTCTCCTCCTCGTTGGCGAGCACCAGATCGGGCGCCAGCGCGGCGATCCGGGCGGTGTCGGGATTCTTGGTGCCGCCGATCCGCGCCACGTCGAGGTCCGCCGGACGACAGCACCAGTCGGTCGCCCCGACCAGCAGCCCGGGCGCGCTGACGGCCACGGCTGCGGTGAGGGACGGCACCAGGGACACCACGCGACGGGTCATGGGCCCAGGCTAGGGGCCGGCGAAGGTGCGCGCCCCGCCTTCCCCGGCTAACGGCGGACGCTGCGCCGCAGCAGATACGCCGCGCCCCCGGCGAGCAGCAGCAGGGCCAGCCCGCCCGCCGCCTGGGTCGCCGTCAGCCCCTCGACCCGTCCGGCCCGTACGGTCACCAGCTCGGTGAACCGCTCGCCGCCCGGCGCGCATTCGATGATCACCCGGTAGCGTCCCGGGGCCGCACCGTCGGCGACCCTGGCGTGGCCGGTCAGGCCGTCCGCGCCCGGCCGCAGCGCCACCGGCCCGAACAGCTTCGAGGCGGCCCGGGCGCCGTGCACCGCGCCGCACTCCTGCTCGTCGTTGATCCGCACCCGCTGCCCGGCCACCATCGGGTCCGGGTCGACCTCGGCCGCGGCGGCCGGCGCGGCGACGCCCAGACCGGCGGCGCCGATCAGTGCGGCGGCGGCGATGTGCGCAGGGTTCACGTGCCCAGCGAACCATCCCGCACCGGGGTCCGCGACGCACCCGCCGCCGGTCAGGTGAACCGGACACGTCGCGGGCCCCGCCGCCCGGCGACTGCCGGGGAACGGGGCCCGCTGCGGTCTTGGGGAAAAGACCCGCCTACTTCACCGGCGCCATCTTGTCCACAATTCCCGGATGGTCGTCGATCCACTTCTCGACGCCCTTGTTCTCATTTCCCTTTCCGGCGTCCTGGATGTCCTTCTCCAGGCTGCCGAGTTCCTCGGGGCTCATCTTCCAGTTCTTCAGCCAGCCGTAGAACTCCGGGAATTTCTTCGGCAGGCTCTTGTTGCCGAGCGTCTTGATCTGGTTGTTGGCGCCCCAGGTGCCCTTGGGGTCGGCGAGCTTGGTCAGGTGGTACTTGCTGTACGCCCAGTGCGGCGACCACAGCACGACCGCGATCGGCTCGTGCTTGTGGTAGGCGCGGTCCAGCTCGGCGAGCATGGCGCTGGTACCGGCGGAGGTGACGTCGAAGTCCTGCAGCCCGTACGCCGGTGCCACGGTGTCCTTGAGCCGCTTCATCTCACCCGTGCCGGGCTCGATCCCGATGATTTTGCCCTTGAATTCGTCCTTGTGCGTCCGCAGGTCGTCGAGCGTCTTGACGCCCTTGACGTACGACGGCACGGCGATTTCCAGGGACGTCTTGTCGTACCACGGGCCGACGTCGACGAGATCCTTCTTGTACTTGTCCCAGTACTGCTTCTGCGCCACCGGCAGCCAGCCGTCCGTCTCCACGTCGATCTGCCCGGTGGACAGCCCGGTCCACATCGGCCCGACGTCGAGGTTGCGGATGTTCGGGTGGTAGCCGCGCTTCTCCAGGACGTTCTTCCAGAGGTACGTGGTGGCGATGCCCTCGTCCCACGCCGGGTAGCCGATGGCGGGCGCCTTGCCCGCGTCCTTGCCCTTGGCGTAGGTGGCGTGGGCGGACGGCGCGATCTTCTCGACCAGGCCCGGGTTCTTCTTCAGCCAGCTGCGCACGCCGTCCTGCTCATGGCCCTCGCCGGCGTTCTTGACGTCGTTCTCCAGGCTGGTGAGCTGCTTCTCGTCCAGGTGGAAGTTCTTCATCCACTTGGCGACCTCGGGCTCGTCCTTCGCGAAGCCCTTGCGGCCCAGCAGGTGCAGGCTGTCACCCGAGCCGAACGATCCCTTGGGGTCCTTCAGCTTGGTGAGCGGGTACTTGTCGTACGCCCAGTGCGGCGACCAGAGCGTGACCGCGATCGGCTTCTTCCGGTGGACCGAGCGGTCCAGCTCGCTGAGCATCGAGGCGGTGCTGGACTCCTGCACCTTGTACTCACCGCTCAGTCCGTAGTCCTTGAGGACCTTGTCCTTGAGGATCTTCATCTCGCCGGCGCCGGGCTCGATGCCGGTGATTTTGCCGCCGAACTCGCCGGCCTTGCCCTTGAGGTCGTCCAGGGTCTTGACGCCCTTGACGTACGACGGCACCGCGATCTCCAGCGACGTCTTGTCGTACCAGGCGCCGAGGTCCTCCAGCTGGTGCTGGTACTTCTTCCAGTACGAGGCGTGGGTGGTCGGCAGCCAGGCGTTGGTCTGCACGTCGATGTCGCCGCGGGCCTGCCCGGCGAACAGCGGACCGGCCTCCAGGGCCTGGACCTTGGGCTTGTAGCCGCGCTCCTCCAGGATCTCCTTCCAGAGGTACGTGGTGGCCTTGCCCTCGTCCCAGTTGACGTAACCGAGGCTGATCGGGCGGCCGTTGCCGCCTCCCTGGCCGGCGTTCTTGCCGAACATGCCCATGCCGCCGGCGATCAGCGCGAGCACGACCACGCCGACCACGGCCACGGACGTGGCGGGCCGCCACTGCAGGAACTTCAGGCCGCCCAGCGACGCCTGGGCCTTGGCCAGCGCGCGCCGGCCGAGCGGGGAGACCCGCTGGTTGAGGGCGCCGGTCATCCGGTCCAGGTACATGGCGAGGATGACCACCGCGAGGCCGGCCTCGGCGCCCAGCGCCACGTTGACCGAGCTGATCGCGTTGTAGACGGACGCGCCGAGACCGCCGCCGCCGACCATGCCGGCGATGACGACCATGGACAGCGCCAGCATGATGACCTGGTTGATGCCGGCCATGATCGTGGGCAGCGCGAGCGGCAGCTGGACGCGGAAGAGGGTGCGCCGCGGGTGGGTGCCGAACGCCTCGGCGGCCTCGACCAGTTCCTCGTCGACCTGCCGGATGCCCAGCTCCGTCATGCGGACCGCGGGCGGCATGGAGAAGACGATGGTGGCGACGATGCCGGGGACGACACCGAGGCCGAAGAAGAGGATGCCGGGGATCAGGTAGACCATCGCCGGCATGGTCTGCATCAGGTCCAGGACCGGGCGCAGCGCTCCGCCGACGACCCGGCTGCGGGCCGCCCAGATGCCGAGCGGCACCGCGACCACGACGGTGATCAGGCAGGCCACCAGGACCAGCGAGAGCGATTCGACGGTCGGGCCCCACTGTTCGACCGAGTCGATCAGGGCGAATCCGAGGAAGGTGAGCACGGCGGCCGGCAGTCCGCGCAGCCACCAGGCGAGCACCGCGAAGATGCCGGCCAGCAGCAGCGGTTCGGGCCCGGCGAGGACCGTGTGGATCGCGTCGTAGAGGCCGTTCAGCACCTTGGTGATGAGGGTGAAGAGCCAGTCGAGGTTGTCGCGCAGCCAGTTGACGGCGTCGTTGGCCCAGCTGCCTATCGGGATCCTAGGCACCGGCGGTCACCTTGCCCTCGGCGTCGCCGTCGCCGGGTTCGTCGTCGCCCGTCTCCGCGGGCGGCTCCGCCGTACCCACGTCCGTCTTCGGGCTCTTCGCCGTCTTCGCGAGGGTCTTCACCGCGGGCTGGGCGGGGACACCGGGAGCCGTCGCCGGCGCCTGCTGCTCCGCGCCCTGTTCGGCGGGCTCGCCGAGCACCGCGAGCAGCCGCTCGGCCGGTACGGCACCGATCACGGCGCCCTGGTCGTCGGTCACCGCGACGGGCACGCTGCTGGCCGAGCACGGTGTGAACAGCTCGACCAGCGGGGTGTCGACGCCCACGGTGGCCGGCGCCGCGGCACGGAACTCCGCGGCCGTACCGAGCGTGCCGCCCTCCGGGGTGCTGCCGCCGAGCACCGTGCCGACCTCGGCCATGACCGCGCCGGCGGTCAGCACCCGGCTGCGGTCCACGTCCTGGATGAAGGAGGCGACGTAGTCGTTGGCGGGGCGCACGAGGATGTCCTCGGCGCTGCCGGTCTGCACGATCCGGCCGTCCCGCATCACCGCGATCCTGTCACCGAGGCGCATCGCCTCGTTGAGGTCGTGGGTGATGAAGACGATGGTCTTCTTGAGGGTCTTCTGCAGCTCCAGCAGCTGGTCCTGCATGTCACGCCGGATCAGCGGGTCCAGCGCGCTGAACGACTCGTCCATCAGCAGCAGATCGGCGTCGGTGGCCAGCGCCCGGGCCAGGCCCACCCGCTGCTGCATACCGCCGGACAGCTCGTCGGGCCAGGACTTCTCCCAGCCCTTGAGGCCGGTGAGTTCCAGTGCCTCGGTGGCTCGCCGCTCGCGCTCGGCGCGCGGCACGCCCTGGACCTCCAGCCCGTAGGCGGCGTTCTCCAGGACGCTGCGGTGCGGGAAGAGCGCGAAGTGCTGGAAGACCATGGAGATCTTCCGGGAGCGGACCGCGCGCAGTTCCTTGTCGCTGAGGGAGGTGAGGTCCTGGCCGTCGATCCGCACGGTTCCGGCGGTCGGCTCCAGCAGGCCGTTGAGCATGCGCAGCAGGGTGGACTTGCCGGACCCGGACAGACCCATGACGACGAAGATCTGGCCCTCGTCCACCTCGATCGACGCGTCGATCACGGCGGCGGTGGTGCCTTCGGCCCGCAACTCGTCCCGGCTCGCGCCGGCTTCGAGTCTGCGTACCGCGTCCTCGGGTCGTCTGCCGAACACCTTGTACAGGTGCTCGGCTTGCAGCCTGGACACATATGCCTCTCTTGTCGCACGAGAAACGACCTGCCACCCCCGCCGGCAGGTCGTGGTGCGGGACGGGGTCCGCCCGCCTTTACCGCTGGAAATGTTGAATCTCCACCGGGTCCGCTCCGGCTGCGCGTCTGCCCGTCTTTATGCGGCGCAAACACATCGGTGTGCCAGATCACATCGCGGCGGCGATTGGGGCATACGGCATCATGCGGGGTGTGACTCGACGCCTGATGCTCCTCGACACCGCCTCGTTGTACTTCCGCGCCTATTTCGGGGTACCGGAATCGGTCAGGGCCCCGGACGGCACGCCGGTGAACGCGGTGCGCGGTCTGCTGGACTTCATCGCCCGGCTCGTCCAGGACCACCACCCCGACGACCTGGTCGCCTGTATGGACTTCGACTGGCGTCCGCAGTGGCGGGTCGATCTGATCCCCTCCTACAAGGCGCACCGGGTCGCCGAGGAGGCCCCGGCCGGCTCCGCCGAGCCCGACGAGGAGCAGGTCCCCGACACCCTCTCGCCCCAGGTCCCGGTCATCGAGGACGTGCTGGACGCGCTCGGCATCGCCCGGATCGGCGCGGCCGGCTACGAGGCCGACGACATCATCGGCACGCTCGCGGCGCGGGCGCCGGGCCCGGTGGACATCGTCACCGGCGACCGGGACCTCTACCAGCTCGTCGACGACCGGCGCGGCATCCGCGTCCTGTACCCCCTCAAGGGCGTCGGCACCCTCCAGGTCACCGACGAGGCGTGGCTGCGCGAGAAGTACGGCGTGGACGGCCCGGGGTACGCCGATCTCGCGCTGCTGCGCGGTGATCCCAGCGACGGTCTGCCCGGCGTACCGGGGATCGGCGAGAAGACCGCGGCGAAGCTGCTGGCCACCTACGGCGACCTCGCCGGGATCATGGCCGCCGCGGAGGACCCCGCCTCGAAGGTGACCCCGGCGCAGCGCGCCCGTCTGCTGGAGGCCCGCCCGTACGTCGCGGTCGCCCCGAAGGTGATCAAGGTGGCCAACGACGTGCCCGTTCCGGATGCGGACCTCGCACTGCCGGCGGAGCCGGCCGACCCCGAGCGCCTGGAGGCGCTGGCCACGCAGTGGGGCCTGGGTGGCGCTCTGCAGCGGTTGCTCCTCACGCTCCGCCGGTGAATTACTGTTAGGTTAGGTATGCCTAACTTCGGCGGGTCCGGTTGCTCCGGGCCCGCCGCCCACCACCGCACAGGGGAGATTGCCGTGGCTGCAGCCGCAACGGAGCGTCCGTCCCGCAAGAAGCCCGCCCTGCACCGCGCCCGGGTGCGGCGCACCGAGCGGCTCACCCCCCATATGGTCCGGGTGGTGCTCGGCGGCGAGGGACTGGCGGAGTTCGCCGCGGGCGAGTACTCCGACCACTACGTCAAGCTGGTCTTCCCGGTCCCCGGCGTGCGCTACCCGGAGCCCTTCGACATCGCGCAGATCCGCGCCGAGTTCCCGCGCGACCGCTGGCCCCGGACCCGTACGTACACGGTCCGCGCCTGGGACCCGGAGAGCCGCGAGCTGACCGTGGACTTCGTGGTGCACGGCGACGAGGGCCTGGCCGGGCACTGGGCGGCGGCCGCGCAGCCGGGCGACGAGATCTTCCTGCTGGGGCCCGGCGGCGGCTACGTCCCGGACCCGGCCGCCGACTGGCACCTCCTGGCCGGTGACGAGAGTGCCCTGCCGGCCATCGCGGCGTCCCTGGCGCGGATCCCGGCGGGCGCCGCGGTGCATGCGTTCATCGAGGTCGCCGGGCCCGAGGAACGCCAGGAGCTGACCGTTCCGGCCGGTGCGCGGATCACCTGGATCCACCGCGACGGCGCCCCGGTCGGCCGCCAACTGGTCGCGGCCGTACGGGACTTGGCGTTCCCAGCCGGCCGGGTCCAGGCGTTCGTGCACGGCGAGGCGGGCTTCGTGAAGGAGCTGCGCCGGCTGCTCCGCGTCGAGCGCCAGATCCCGCGCGAGGACCTGTCCATCTCCGGCTACTGGCGCACCGGCCACGACGAGGACGGCTGGCAGGCGTCCAAGCGCGACTGGAACCAGCAGGTCGAGGCGGAGCAGGAGGCCACCCCCGCGGCCGCCTCCTGACGCTGCGTCAGCCCCACCTGAAACGCCCCCCACCGGCGGGCCCGCGGGCAGCCCCTCGCGCTCCCGGGCCCGCCGGCCCCCCTCAGTCCGCCTCCCCGCCCTCGTACCTGCGGGCCGAGGCCTCCACATGCGCCAGCCGGCGCATCGCACTCAGGACCGCGTCCCCGACCACGGTCCCCACCACCACGCTCTCCACCAGGCGGTCGACCTCCGCGTTGCGGCCCACCCACGCCAGATCGGCGGTGGCCACCCGCTCACAGGCGTCGGCATAGTCGTCGAGGACCTCGCCGAAATCGCCGTGTCCGAGGCCCTGGAGAGTGGCCAGCGCGACCGCCAGCGCCTCGACGGACGGATTCTCCGGGGCGACCCGCCAGCCCCGCCGGCGGATCAGCCCGGCGGCCGCGTGCCGCGCCTCCTCGATGCCCTCCGGCGCGGCGACCTGCGGCGGGGCGATCGCCAGCTGCGCCGCGCCGAGGACCTTGTGCACCGGCTCCTCGGGTGAGTCGACGGCGGCCAGCACCTCCCGCACCTTCGCGACGGAGAGCCCGCCGACATCCATCAGCCCCCGGATCAACCGCAGCCGGCGGACGTGACCGTCGTCGTAACGCGCCTGATTGGGGCTGGTCAGCCGGCCCGCGGGCAGCAGCCCCTCGCGGACGTAGTACTTGATGGTCGGCACCGCGACCCCGGTCGCCCGGCTCAGCTCCCCGATGCGCATCCGCACCCGCCGCCCTTTCCCGCGCCGGGGTCCCGCCCCGCCGCCTGTCCCCCGGGCCCCCGCACACCCGGCCTTGCCATTTCCGCCCCCATCATAGATAGTCCAGCTATCAGATAGCGGAGAGCGCCACTATCCATTCTGCGGCCGCTGCCGCCCGCACACGCCTGGGCACCCGTGCACCTGCGCACCGGTGCCGTCCCTGGGGGACCCATGTCCAGATACCGTTCACTGCTCGCCTTCTCCTGGGCGATGGCCGCGCTCGCGGTCGTCGCCGCGGCCGGCCTGATCGTCGACGACCGCGTCGTGCTCGGGGCGCCGGTCTGGTTCAAGCCGTTCAAGTTCGCGGTGTCGTTCGCCGCCTACGGGCTGACCCTGGCCTGGATGCTGGCCCGGCGCCCCGCGCCCGGCCGGCTGGGCGCGGGGGCGGCCCATGTGGTCGTGGTGTCCGGGCTGATCGAAATGGCCATCATCACCGGCCAGGCCGTCCGCGGCCGGCGCAGCCACTTCAACATCGAAACCCCGCTGGACCAGGGCCTGTTCGTCGCGATGGGGCTCACCATCGTGGCCCTGTGGACCGCCACCCTGGTCATCGCGGTCCTGCTCTTCCGGGCCCGGCTCGGCGACCGGGCCACCACCTGGGCGATCCGCCTCGGCGTGCTGATCGCGCTGGCCGGACTGCTGCTCGGCGGGCTGATGCTGATGCCCACACCGGAACAGCAGGCCGACGGGCTGCGCACCGCCGTCGGCGCGCACAGCGTCGGCGTCCCCGACGGCGGTCCGGCCATGCCGGTGACCGGCTGGAACACCACCGGCGGCGATCTGCGCATCCCGCACTTCGTCGGCATGCACGCCCTCCAGGCGCTGCCGCTGTTCCTCTACGGGATCGAGGCGCTGGCCGGACGGTTCGCCCGGCTGCGCGACGCACGGGTCCGGCTGCGGCTGGTCCTGGTCGCGGCCGGCTTCCTCACCGGGCTACTGGCCCTGGTCACCTGGCAGGCACTGCGCGGCCAGGCCCTCATCCACCCGGACCCGGCCACGCTGACCGCACTCGCCGCCCTCGCCACCGCCACCGGCCTCGCCACGTACGCGGCCCTCCGCCACCACCCCGCGCCCTCCCTCACCCCCACCCTCGCCACGGAGTCCCCCGCATGACCCCCAGCGCCCTGTTCGATCTGGCCTTCCTCCTCGCCGCGCCGTTCTGGGCGCTGCTGATCCTGGCTCCCGGCCGGCGCTGGACCGACCGGATCGCCGCCTCGCCCCTCCCGATGGTCCCGGTCCTGGCGGTCTACCTCGCCCTGGCCGTCCCGGTGTTCCCGCAGCTCTGGGCGGCCGTCAGCCACCCCGACCTGACCGGCTTCCAGGACCTGCTGCGCCTCGGCGGCGGGGCCGGCGCGATCTGGGCACAGGTGATCGCCTGGGACCTGTTCCTGGGCCAGTGGATGTACCGCGAGGCCCGCGCCCTGCACCTCCACCCCCTCCTGATGGGCCCCCTGCTCCTCCTGACCGTCCTCCTCTCCCCGATCGGCGTGCTGATCTTCCTCGCGATACGGGCGACGGCGCGGCGGGGGAAGGGAAGGGGGGCGGAGGGCCGGGCCCGCACGGCACGCTGACGGAGATCCGTACACGGCGACGGGAGCCGGGCCGGCGCGGAGAACACGCCGAGCCCGGCCCCGGACGCCCACGCCTGCGCCCGCGCCCGCTCCGGCCACCTGCCACCTGCCACCTGCCACCTGCCACCTGCCACCTGCCACCTGCTCAGGTGAACGTCCCGCAGGCGCGGCTCAGTGCCGAACCCACGCGGCGAGGCGCGGCCTCCATCCGGCAATACGCCCCGGGCTCCGTCGGGCGCAGCACCTCGACTGAGCAGCGCCGTCCAGCAGGTAACTCAACTCCCCCGCACCGGACGGCATTTGGTTGACGGTGCATGCATCTTCTGTTCCACTGAACTCATGCGTCCTCACACGCGGCTGGTCACCCGTGACCACATCGACTTCGGTCGGGTGTGGTCCGCTTCCTGTTGCCGCTGACTTCTCCGTGGCGCGGACCTTCCCTCCGCGATTCCCGGCGCCCGGCGCGCCCGCCCTACGAGAAGACGAGGCCCTACCCATGCCTGTCGAGTTCCTCGGCATTGCCGCGACCAACGACGGTTCCGAAGTCGCCCCCCGCTCCGGTGCGTCCTTCGACAAGGACTACACCCTCAAGCTCGCCCGCGCCCATGAGCAGTACGGCTGGGACCGGGTGCTGTTCGCCTACGGCTCCGGCTCCCCCGATCCCTCCCCGGCCGCCGCCTACGTCGCCGCCCGCACCGACGCCCTGCAGATCCTGGTGGCGCACCGCCCCAACGTGTCGTACCCGACCTTCGCCGCGAAGACCTTCGCCACGCTCGACCGGATCAGCGACGGCCGGCTCGCGGTGCACTTCATCACCGGCGGCAACGACCACGAGCAGCGGCGCGAGGGCGACACCCTGACCAAGGACGAGCGCTACGACCGCACCCGGGAATACATCCGGATCGTCAAGAAGATCTGGACCACCCACGAGCCCTTCGACCACGAGGGCGCCCACTACCGCTTCCACGACTTCGTCTCCGACACCTTCCCCCTCCAACGGCCCCATCCGCAGGTGTCGTTCGGCGGCTCCTCACCCGCGGCATACGCGGCGGGCGGTGCCGAGGCGGACATCTACTGCCTGTGGGGCGAGCCGCTGGCGCAGACCGCCGAGCAGATCGCCTCGGTGAAGGCGGCGGCGCGGGCGGCCGGCCGCAGCGACGTCCCCAGGATCCAGGTCGCCTTCCGGCCGATCATCGCGCCCACCGAGGAACTGGCCTGGGAGAAGGCGCACCGCACCCTGGACCGGATCAAGGCGCGCAAGGCGGGCGGTGCGCCCAGCCGCCGCCATCCGGCGACCCACCCGCAGAACGCCGGCTCCCAGCGGCTGCTGGCGGTGGCCGCCGAGGGCGAGCGGCACGACCGGGCGCTGTGGACGCCGACGGCGGCGGAGACCGGCGGCGCGGGGAACTCCACCGCCCTGGTCGGTACGCCGGAGACCGTCGCCCAGGCGCTGCTCGACTACTACGACCTGGGCGTGGAAATCCTCTCCGCGCGCGGTTACGACCTGCTCGACGACGCCGTCGACTTCGGCCGGTACGTCATCCCGCTCGTCCGCGAGGAGGTCGCCAAGCGCGACGCCGAGCGGGCGGCGGCGGACGCACGGCAGGCGTCGTAACCGCACCGGACCGGCCTACGACGACGGCGCCGCGCCCCCGCCGAGGGGGACGCGGCGCCGTCGCCGTGCGGTGCGCCGTCGCGCGGACGGCCCGTCAGCCCACCGAGGAGTACGCGACCACACCGCGCAGCACGCCGTCCATGGCCCGGCGGGCGTTCTTCGCCACCGAGCTGCCGGCCGGGGCGGCGGCCGCGATCTGGCCGAGGATGTCGACCAGTTGCTTGCACCAGCGGACGAAGTCGCCGGCGGGCATCTCCGCCTCGCGGAGCACCTCGTCCAGGCCGAAGCCGGCCGCCCAGCGATAGGCGGCCCAGGCGAAGCCGAGGTCCGGTTCGCGCTGGCCGACGCCCTCCGCCTGGTTGATCCGGTGGTCCTCCTCCAGGGCGTCCAGCCGGCCCCAGATGCGGACCATCTCGCCGAGCGCGTCCCGCGCCTTGCCGGCCGGCAGCTTGGGGGCCACCGCGTCATCCGCCTGCCGGGCCTCGTACACCAACGCGGAGGCGCAGGCGGCGAGTTCGGCCGGGCCGAGGTCCTCCCAGACGCCGTCCCGCAGACACTCGCTGGCCAGCAGGTCCAGCTCGCCGTAGAGCCGGGCGAGCCGACGGCCCTCGTCGGTGACCTCGTCCCCTTCGAGGTAGCCCAGCTCGGTCAGCAGCGCACAGATCCGGTCGAAGGTGCGGGCGATGGTGTTCGTCCGGCCCTCGATCCGGCGCTCCAGCTGGCGGGTGTCCCGCTTGAGGCGGTGGTAGCGCTCCGCCCAGCGCGCGTGGTCCTCGCGCTCGTCGCAGCCGTGGCAGGGATGGGCGCGGATCGCGGTGCGCAGCTGGGAGATCTCGCGGTCGTCGACCGCCGCCGACCGGGGCTTGCGGTGGCGCGACGGCACGAGGTGCCCGGCCTTCGTGCGCAGCGCGGACGCCAGATCGCGGCGGGACTGCGGGCTGCGGGCGTTGAACGACTTGGGGATCCGCATCCGGTCGAGCGCCGTCACCGGCACCGGGAAGTCGATCGAGCCGAGCCGCTTGACCTGCCGCTCGGCGGTCAGCACCAGCGGCCGCGGGCCGTCCTGCGACTCGAAACCGCGGTGGCCGTTGGTCCGGCCCGACGGCATACCGGGGTCGAGGACCAGCGCCAGGCCGGCGTACTTGCCGGTCGGCACATGGATCACATCGCCCGGCTTCAGCTTCTCCAGGGCCGCCGCGGCCGCCACCCGGCGCTGCGCGGCGCCCTGCTTGGCCAGCTCCGTCTCACGGTCCTTCAACTCCCGCCGCAGCCGGGAGTACTCCTCGAAGTCGCCGAGGTGGCAGGTCATCGAGGCGCGGTAGCCGTCCAGGCCCTCCTCGTTGCGCTGCACCTGCCGGGTGATGCCGACCACCGACTTGTCGGCCTGGAACTGCGCGAACGACATCTCCAGCAGCTCGCGCGAACGGTGCCGGCCGAACTGCGAGACGAGGTTGACCGCCATGTTGTACGACGGCTTGAACGACGACCGCAGCGGGTACGTCCGGGTGCCGGCGAGCCCGGCCAGCGCGGCCGGGTTCATCCCGCGCTGCCACAGCACCACCGCATGGCCCTCGATGTCGATGCCGCGGCGCCCGGCCCGGCCGGTCAACTGGGTGTATTCGCCGGGGGTGATGTCGGCGTGCTGCTCGCCGTTCCACTTCACGAGCTTTTCCAACACCACCGAACGCGCCGGCATGTTGATGCCCAGCGCCAGGGTCTCGGTGGCGAAGACCGCCTTCACCAGGCCCTTGACGAAGAGTTCCTCGACGACCTCCTTGAAGGTCGGCAGCATGCCGGCGTGGTGCGCCGCGATGCCCCGCTCCAGGCCCTCCAGCCACTCGTAGTAGCCCAGCACATGGAGGTCGTCGTCCGGGATCCCGGCCGTCCGGGCCTCCACTATGCGGCGGACCTGTTCGCGGCCCTCCGCGTCGTTGAGGCGCAGCCCCGAATACAGGCACTGCTGGACCGCGGCCTCGCAGCCGGCCCGGCTGAAGATGAACGTGATCGCGGGCAGCAGGCCCTCGTTGTCGAGGCGGTCGATGACCTCGGGCCGGCTCGGCGTCCAGATCCGCGCCCGCTGCCGCCGCTCGCGCTCGCGGTCCGCCTCCCGCATCGTGCGGCCCCGGCGCTTGTCCCGGCCGAAGGTCGGCCGGCTGTTCTCCATCCGTGCGAGTCGTTCCAGGTCGGGATTGACCTCCCGGCGTGCGCCCTTGGCGCCGTCCCGCTCCTCGAAGAGGTCGTATATCCGGCGGCCGGCGAGGACGTGCTGCCACAGCGGGACGGGGCGGTGCTCGGAGACGATCACGGCGGTGTCGCCACGCACCGTGTCGAGCCAGTCACCGAACTCCTCGGCGTTGGAGACCGTGGCGGACAGCGAGACCAGCGTCACCGATTCGGGGAGGTGGATGATCACCTCTTCCCAGACGGCACCGCGGAAGCGGTCGGAGAGGTAGTGCACCTCGTCCATGACCACGTACGCCAGGCCGATCAGCGACTGGGAGCCGGCGTAGAGCATGTTCCGCAGGACCTCGGTGGTCATCACGATCACCGGCGCCTCGGAGTTGACGCTGTTGTCGCCGGTCAGCAGGCCGACCTTCGCCGCGCCGTACCGCTTGACCAGGTCCTGGTACTTCTGGTTGGACAGTGCCTTGATCGGCGTGGTGTAGAAGCATTTGCGGCCCTGCTCCAGGGCCAGGTGGACGGCGAATTCGCCGACGATCGTCTTGCCGGATCCGGTGGGGGCGGCGACCAGCACGCCCTGACCGGCCTCCAGGGCCTGGCAGGCATCGACCTGGAACGGGTCCAGCTCGAAGTCGTACAGCTCCCGGAAACCGGCAAGTGCGGTGGCCTGATCGGCCGCCCGGAGCTTGGCGGCGGCATAGCGCTCAGCAGGGGACATGTCCTCGGTCATCGTGCCTACGAGCCTACCGGCCACCTCTGACAACGACCCGATCTTTATGGGCGGCCTTTACCGAGCGGGGGCCCGGCGGAGCACCATGCGAAAGGCCCCGGGCTCGCGCGAGCCCGGGGGGGGCCGTCACAGCATGTGAGGGGTAGTCACCTCACGTCACGTCGTCGTAACCGCCCCGCGGCCCGGCGCCGTCCTCCGGTTCGCCGCTCGCCTGCTCCGGCAGCATCCGCCCCGAGGAGACCGGCTCGATCGAGCCGACCTCGGACGGCGTCAGATCGAGCTCCGAGGCCTCGTCGTCGCTCAGCCCCGCGTCCGGGTTGCCCAGCCGGCGGCGGCGGTCGTTGAAGAGGCAGATGCCGGCAGCGCCGAAGTACAGCACCACGATCGGGGCGGCCAGCAGGCTCATGGTCAGCGGGTCACCGGTCGGGGTGGCGAGGGCCGCGAAGACCGTGATGCCGAGGACCATGAACCGCCACCAGCTCATGATCCGGCGCCCGGTGACCACGCCGCCGAAGTTGAGCAGCACCAGCAGCAGCGGCAGCTCGAAGGCGAGCCCGAACACCACGATCATGCGCGTGACGATGTCGAAGAACTCGTCGGCCGGGAAGAGGTTGGCCCAGTCGTCCGGGGTCAGACCGACCAGGGCACCCGCCGTGGTCGGCAGCACCGCGTAGGCGAGGTAGGCACCGGCCAGGAAGAGCGGCACGCCGGCCCCGACGAAGCTCAGCGCGTACTTCTTCTCGTGCTTGTGCAGGCCCGGCGCGAGGAAGGCCCAGAGCTGGTAGAGCCAGATCGGGCTGGCACCGACGACGCCCACCGTGAGCGACAGCTTGAGCAGGATGGTGAAGGGCGCCAGCAGACCGTTGGCGGTGACCTCGGCGCACGGATGCGTACGCGGAGCGGTCACGCTGCCCCGCCCGCAGCCGACCGCGTCGATGACCGGCCCCGTGATGAAGTGGGCGATGGCGTCGTACTGCCACATCGCGACGACGGTGACGACACCGATCGCCAGCACCGACTTCAGCAGTCTGTTGCGCAGCTCACGCAGGTGCGCCGCGAGCGGCATCCGCCCCTCGGGGTCCTTCTCCTGCTTGCGGGCAGACTTGAGCAACCCACTTCCTCGTCTCGTGCATCAGCCGTCCCGGACCGGGCGGGGCGACGGGATCGGTTCGGTCAGCTCTGCTTGGTCGTCTGGTTCGGCTCGGCGACCGGGCGCGAGCTGCTCACATCGCCGGGGGCCGCCTGAATCGTGCGGGGGGCCTGCTGGCCGGCGTCGGCGGATGCCTCGGACGAGGTGCCGGCCGACGCACCGTCCGCCTCGCCGTCCTTCTTCATCGCCTTGGCCTCGCTCTTGAGGATCCGGGCGGACTTGCCGAGCGAACGCGCCATGTCCGGGAGCTTCTTCGCGCCGAACAGCAGCACGATCACGACGAGGATCAGGATGATCTCGGGGGCCCTCAGGTTGCTCAACATGTGCGACTACCTTCTCGCCGGGGCGGCGTCTGCTGTGGTGCCTGCCGATGGGGTCGGGCTGGCGTCCTGGTGCTCGATCGATCGTAACGTTCGGTGGTGAACGTCCGGCAATCCCCGTGCAACCTCCGGATTGCCACGACCGCCGCGCTCTTCGAACCGCGGGGGAAGCCTACCTCTCCGCCCTGCCGCACAGGAGGGCGCCGACCTCTGCGGCGACGTCCGGGCGCCGGACCCGGCCCCGGCGTCAGTCCCCGGCCCGGTCCCGGCCGGCCTCGTGCATCCGGGAGGCCAGCGGCACCGCCGCCCGTTCCAGGTCCTGGGCGGCCCGCTGGATCCGCTCCGACGCCGTGCCGACCTGGCGGGCCAGCCGGCGCACCTCGACGAAGACACGGACGGCGAGCACGCCCAGTACGGCGATCCCGAGGAAGCCGAGGGCGATGGCGATCATGGGCCAGAGCATGGGGCGAGCCTATCGGTCAGCCCGAGTGCAGCCGCAGCGTGCGCACCCCGCCGCCGGTCAGCAGCTCGACGATCCGCTCACCGGCGGGCCGGCGCACCGCCCGCCGGCAGTCCGGGCAGGTGAAGGAGTAGAAGGTGGTGCGGCGGCTGCCGCCGATGGCCAGCCGGAAGGCGTCCGAGGCCAGCTCGAAGCGGCCCCGGCAGTCCGGGCAGGCCGCCTTGAACAGCACCGGAGCGGCTCCGTCCGCCGGGGCGGCGGTCGCCGTCCCGGTCGCCATGGTGGTCGTCATCCCTCGCTGCCTCCTGCCACTGGACACGGCCCTCTCCCTACGGCGTCGCTGCGCGG
Source organism: Streptomyces sp. NPDC048196 (assembly GCF_040652715.1). Lineage (NCBI taxonomy): Bacteria > Bacillati > Actinomycetota > Actinomycetes > Kitasatosporales > Streptomycetaceae > Streptomyces > Streptomyces sp. NPDC048196. The sequence goes on from NZ_JBEZMM010000024.1 coordinate 89,975, forward strand.
TGGCCGGGCCGCCCGGCTCACTCGCCGTACGCCGCGAGCGCCTGCTCGGCGGCGCGCCGGGCACTGTCCGCCAGCGCCTGCGGCGCCACGATCCGGCCGTCCCGGCCCAGCCGCAGCGCCAGCCGCCGCAGCGACGCCGGGTCGGGGGTGCGCAGGGTGATCCGCAGCCCGCCGTCGGGCAGCTCCTCGGCGCTGTCGTGCGGGTAGTACTCGGCGACCCAGCGGCCGCCCGGCCCGACCTCGATGGACACCTCGGGGTCCTCGGCGGCCGGCTGCACCAGGCCCTCGGACAGGTCGCGCAGCTCGACCGGCGGCGGGTCGGCGGGCGCGTCCAGCAGCTTGATCTCGGCGACCCGGTCGAGCCGGAAGGTGCGCCGGGCCTCCGAGAGCCGGCACCAGGCCTCCACGTAGGTGTGGCCGACGGCGAACAGCCGGATCGGGTCCACCTCGCGCTCGGTCAGCTCGTCGCGGGCCGGGGAGTAGTAGCGCAGCCACAGCCGGCGCCGTTCGGCGATCGCCCGGTCGACGTCGGCGAACACCCCGCCCTCGGACTCGAAGGTCACCGAGAGCCGGGAGCTGGCGCCGGCCGCCTCACCGGCCGCCGCCTCCAGCTTGGCGGTGGCCCGCAGCAGCGCCTGCCGGTCACCCTCCCGCAGCCCCGGGAGCGTGGCGACCGCGCGGGCCGCCACCAGCAGGGCGGTGGCCTCGTCGGCGGCCAGCCGCAGCGGCTCGGCGACGTCGTCGGGGTTGTGCCACCAGATGCGGTCCCCGTCGGTGTCGATGTCCAGCAGATCGCCGCCGCGGAAGCTCGTACCGCACATGGGCAGTACGTCGAGGTCGGCGATCAGCTCGTCCTCGGTGATGCCGAAGGCGCGCGCGACGTCGCCGACGCGGGCGCCGGGGCGCTCGCGCAGATACGTCACCAGCGACAGCATCCGGCGGGTCTGGTCGATCGCGTTCGTGGCCATGAGTGAAGCTCCCGTCCCTCTCAGCCCTTGGCCACGGCGCGCAGCCGGTCGATGACGTCGGCGCGCAGTTCCGCGGGTTCCAGTACGACCACGTCGGGCCCGAACTCCACCAGCCAGGCGTCGAGTCCGTGGCCGTTGGGGATCTCCAGCTCGTCCCAGCCGTCGCCCAGGTCCCGGACGGTCAGCGCGCGGGACCGCAGCGGATAGCCGTGCTCGGCGCGGAGCTTGATCCGGGCGGTGCCGGTGGCGGTCTCCCCCGCCCAGCTCTCGACGGTCTCGCGGACGGTGACGTGGTCGGGCACCGGCGCGGTGAACTTCCCTTGCCGGGAACGGACCTTGCCGGTGATCCGGGAGAGCCGGAAGACCCGCTCGGCCTGGCGCTCGCGGTCCCAGCCGGCGACGTACCAGTGGCCGCGCCAGCACTCCAGGATCCACGGCTCGACCTGGCGCTGCTCGGGGCGGGCGGCGTTGGACTTGCGGTAGTCGAACACGACCGGGCGGCGGTCGCGGCAGGCCAGCATCAGCGGTTCGAAGGCGGCCTCGTGGGCGGGGATACGGGGTTCGAGCGCGCTGTGCGGCTGCCCGGCGTCGTAGTCCTCGCCCTCCCCGGCCAGCGGCATCCCGGCCGCCCGCAGCTTCTGCAGCGCGCCGCTGGCCGCGCCGGCCAGCCGGGCCTGCTGCCAGACCTTGGCGGCCAGCCCGAGGGCGGCGGCCTCCTCGGCGTCCAGGGTGATCGGGGGCAGCCGGTTGCTGTCGCGGCGGGCGAGGTAGCCGACCTCGCCGTCGATGCCCTCGACGGTCTCGATGACCAGGCCCAGCTCGCGCAGGTCGTCCTTGTCCCGCTCGAACATGCGGTTGAAGGCTTCGTCGCCGCCCGGAGTGCCGTTGCCGGCCCCGAAGGCCGCAGCGCGTCCCGGCCCGAAGGCCGCAGCGCGTCCCGGCCCGAAGGCCGCGGCGTGTCCCGGCCCGAAGGCCTCGATGTACGCCTCGATGGACGAGCGGAGCTCGCGCTTGGTCAGCGGGCGTCGCGTCCCCAGCAGGCACAGCGCCAGATTCATCAGCCGCTCGGCCTTGGCAATGGCCATCGACGCCCTTTCTCGTTGTTCTCCCGATCGTTGACCGTACCGCTCGGGGTGCGGAAGGTAAAAGCCGAGGGCCCATGGCCGAGGGCCCGTGCCACAAGGTGGCACGGGCCCTCGGGTGCGTCGGCGGCCGCCCCGGTCGGGAGCGGCGGCGGCGTCAGACGGAGACCAGGTCGCAGACGAAGATCAGGGTCTCGTTGGGGGCGATCCGGCCGCCCCCGGCGCCGTGCGCGCCGTACGCCAGGTGCGGCGGGATGGTCAGCCGGCGGCGGCCGCCGACCTTCATGCCCTGGACGCCCTGGTCCCAGCCGGCGATGACCTGGCCGGCACCGAGCTGGAACTGCAGCGGCTTGCCGCGGTTCCAGCTGGCGTCGAACTCCTCGCCGGTGCTGAAGGACACACCGACGTAGTGGACGGAGACCGTGTCCCCGGCCTTGGCGACCGGCCCGTCGCCCTCCGTCAGGTCCACGATTTCGAGCTCGGTGGGAGCCGGGCCCTCAGGAAAGTCGATCTCGGGCTTGTCGATGCTCACTGATGTGCTCCTACTTGCGAATCTTTACGATTACCGGGCCAGTCTCGCAGATCTTGACGTCGTCGCTGGTCAGACGGTGCCGACGATGTCGACCGAGAAGACCAGGGTGTTCTTGGCCAGCTCGTGCTGCGGGCTCGCGCCGTACCCCAGCTTCGGCGGAATGACGATCTCCACCCGGTCCCCGACGTGCTTGCCTACCAGCGCCTTGTCCCAGCCCTGGACGACCTGCCCGGTACCGATCTGGAACGCGGTCGCACCCCCGTGGTCCCAGGAGGAGTCGAACTTCTTGCCGTCCTCCCACTTCACACCGGTGTACTGCGCGATCAGCCCGTCGCCGGCCTTCACCACGGGGCCCTTGCCCTTGATCAGCACCTGCTGCTCCAGGCCCTTGGGCGCCTTCTCCCCCTTGGGGATGGTGATCTTCGCGGCCTTCTCGTCCGCCGCGGTCACCTCCGGCATCCCGCTCTCGGCGTCGGCCTGCTTGCCCTCGGCCTTCGCCTTCTTGTCGACCTTCTTCGCGCCGACCACATCGACGACCCAGACCAGGCCGTCCCCCGGCTTGATCCCGGACTGCGGGTTCAGGCCCGCGCCGATCAGCGCCTTGGCGGTGCCCTCGACCTCGAACCGGCTGCCGACCTTCTGCCCGGCGACCGCCGACATCACCTTCGGCGGCAGCATCTGCTGCGTCATCTGGTCGGTGACCTCGCTGACGACCTGGGTGCGCGGCGCGCCCTTCTCGGCGCCGGGCTGCGGCGCCCAGCTGCTGCCCAGGTTCTGGCCCTTCATGGTCTGCGCCGCGAAGTCCAGGCGGACCAGGTCACCCTTCTTGACGGTCGCGCCCTTCCCCTGGACGAGGGTCTTGGTGACGGCCGTGTCGGACGGCTTGGCGCCCTTCGGCACCGTGATCTTGGGCTGCGCCCCCGGCTTGCCCGTGACCTTCACGACGGCTTCGCCCGACGAGCCCTTGCCGTCGTCGGACCCGCAGGCGGCGGTGATCAGCAGGAGGGGCACGGTCAGCGCGGCGACGGCGGCGCGACGGGCGGGCTTCGGGAACGAGCGGTGGTGCGGGGGGCGTGCCCCGGAGAGATTCAGCATCAGTCCAACTCGGGCTCGTGGGGTGGTGGGCAATGCCCGCCACTCTACGACCTGTGCCCGTGGGCCCTTCCCGGCACAACACAGCAATGTGCCGGGAGCGCTCGGCTCCCGGCACATCTCCGCATTCCCCGCGGGTCACATTCCGGCGATCAGCTTCTCCACCCGGTCGTCCACCGAACGGAACGGGTCCTTGCACAGGACCGTACGCTGCGCCTGGTCATTGAGCTTGAGGTGCACCCAGTCGACGGTGAAATCCCGGCGCTGTTCCTGCGCCCGCCGGATGAAGTCACCGCGCAGCCGGGCCCGAGTCGTCTGCGGGGGCACCGACTTGCCCTCGAAGATCTTCAAGTCATTGCAGATACGCGCCGCTTGACCCTTCCGCTCCAGGAGGTAGTAAAGCCCCCGGCGGCGGTGAATGTCGTGATACGCGAGGTCTATCTGCGCCACTCGTGGGTGGGACATCGTGATGTTGTTCTTCGTGCGGTACCGCTCGATCAGCTGATGTTTCATCACCCAGTCGATCTCGGTGGAGATGCGGTCCAGTTCCTGGTCGCGGATCGCCTCCAGGGTGCGGCCCCACAGTTCCAGTACGCGTTCCACGAGACCGGTGCGGATTCCGCGGCGGTCGCAGAAATCCACCGCCTTTTCGTAGTACTCCTGCTGGACCTCCAGCGCCGAGGCCTCCCGCCCGCTGGCCAGCCGCACCTTGCGCTGACCGGTGGTGTCGTGGCTGACCTCGCGGATCGCGCGGATCGGATTCTCCAGCGTCAGATCGCGCATGACCGTGCCGGCCTCGATCATCCGCAGGACGAGATCCGTGGCGCCCACCTTGAGCATCATCGTCGTCTCGGACATGTTCGAGTCGCCGACGATGACGTGCAGCCGGCGATAGCGCTCGGCGTCCGCATGCGGTTCGTCACGGGTGTTGATGATCGGGCGGGAGCGGGTGGTCGCCGAGGAGACGCCCTCCCAGATGTGCTCCGCGCGCTGGCTGACGCAGTAGACGGCGCCCCGCGGCGTCTGCAGGACCTTGCCCGCGCCGCAGAGCAGCTGGCGGGTGACCAGGAACGGAATGAGGATGTCCGCGAGCCGGGAGAACTCGCCGTGGCGGGCGACGAGGTAATTCTCGTGGCAGCCGTAGGAGTTTCCCGCCGAATCGGTGTTGTTCTTGAACAGATAGACGTCGCCCGCGATTCCCTCCTCATGCAGGCGGCGCTCGGCGTCGACGAGCAGGCCCTCGAGAATGCGCTCACCGGCCTTGTCGTGGGTGACCAGCTCGGTCACGTTGTCGCACTCGGGAGTTGCGTATTCCGGGTGCGAACCCACGTCCAAGTACAGGCGGGCGCCGTTCCGCAGGAAGACATTGCTGCTGCGGCCCCATGACACGACACGGCGGAAGAGGTACCGCGCCACTTCGTCAGGCGACAGTCGGCGCTGTCCCCTGAACGTGCACGTGACGCCGTACTCGTTCTCCAGCCCGAAAATGCGGCGGTCCATGACTGAACATTACGCCTGACGGCCTGCTCTGAAACCGGGTTCGACGGCCCCGTTTCGATCATTTTCCGCCGGGGCGGCACCCGCCGTACGCCGCCCGGGCTCCCCCAGAAATCGCTTCGTCGACAAAAGGACCAGCAGTGCGGCGAGCCCGCCCGCCCCCGCCACCGCGAAGCCGGCCTGCGCACCGCCGCCCTCCACGGCCGGACCGGCCACCGACATGCCCACCGCCGACCCCACCCCGAAGGTCGTCACCAGCCACGAAAACGCCTCGGTGACCGTCCCCTTGGGCGCATGCCGGTCCACCACCACGAACGCACACGCCAGCGCCGGCGCCAGGAACACCCCGGCGACACCGGTCAGCGCGGTCATCCCGGCCACGCCCGGGACCAGCACCAGCGGCAGATACCCCAGCGCCAGCAGCCCGATCAGCAGCCGCAGCCGGTTCTCCGGGTGCCCCGGCCAGTCCCGGGCACCGTAGACCAGCCCGCCGGCCAGCGCCCCGGCACCCAGCGCGGAGAGCAGCCAGCTGGAGACCGCCCCGCCGCCGTGCTCGTCCGCGTACGCCACCGCCGTGACCGCGATCGATCCCAGCGCCAGGCCCACGAAGAAGAACGCCCCGATCAGCACCAGCATCCCGGCCGACCGCAGGGCGCCCAGCCAGTGCGCCTCGCGGGGCGCGCTGCGCCACTGCCGGGACGGCGGCGACACCACGACCGAGAGCGCGCCGAGCACCCCCACGGCGTTGATGACCAGCAGTGCGGCCCCCGCCGACCACGCCGCCACGCACAGCGTCACCAGCAACGGACCCACCGCGAACATGACTTCCTGCGCCACCGCGTCCAGTGCGTAGGCGGCGTGCACCCGGTCCGGGCGCTTGAGCACGCCGGGCCACAGCGCCCGCAGCCCGCCCTCCAGAGGGGGCGTGAAGAAACCGGCGACCACCATGGCGGCGTAGGCGAGCCACAGCACGTCCAGGCCGACGGCCGCCAGCAGCGCCATGCCGAGGGCGGAGAGCACCGACGCGGGCAGCATCACCCGTGGCTGCCCGTAGAGGTCCACGGCCCGGCCGAGCAGCGGCTGGCCGATCGCGTTGCACACGCCGTAGACCGCCGAGAGCACGCCGGCCAGGGCGTAGCTGCCGCCCTCGGCCCGCGCGAACAGCACCACCGCCAGCGCGGCGGTGGCGTTCGGCAGCCGACCGACCAGCGTTCCGGCCAGCAGCCGGGCCGCATGCCGGGTTCTCAGCAGCTCCGCATAACCCGCGGCCATCCCCGCCCCTTTTCTGTCCGGTCCGGTCCGGACGGCAGTGTTACGTATAACGTCCTCCGTCATACGTACCATGGCGGCGACCCGCGGTCCACCCCGCAGCGGCCCGAGCGAGGAGCGAGACACCCCGTGACCAGCCAGAAGGCCACGCCCCCCGGCCACCGCCCGGCCACCGCCCGCGCCACCAGCCGCGATGTGGCCCGGGCCGCCGGCGTCTCCCAGGCCGCCGTCTCGCTCGTCCTCGGTGACAAATGGCGCGGCCGGGTCTCCCCCGGGAAGGCCGAGGCGGTCCGGGTGGCCGCCCGCGAGCTGGGCTACCGCCCCAACCTCGCCGCCCGCAGCCTCCGCATGGGCCGCACCCGCACCGTGCTCCTCGTCGTCCCCGCCCTCACCACGGAATTCTTCGCCCGGGTCTACACCGGAGCCGCCCGGATCGCCGCCGACCACGGCTTCGGCGTCGTCCTCTACCCCTCCCCCGAGGGCATCGGCCCGGCCCGTGACCCCTTCGACTCCGCGGCCGCCACCCTCGACGGAGTGATCGCCTCCTCCATGGCCGCCGAGGCCCTCACCGCCCTGCGCGCCGCCGACCTCCCCCTCGTCATGCTCGACAGCGACCCCGACGACGCGCGCGCGAGCGCCACCGTCAACCTCGACATCGCCTCCGGCGCCCGGCAGTTGACCGGCCATCTGACCGCGCTCGGGCACCGCCGCATCACCCACCTCGCCGCCGACGTCCGCTCCTGGACCTTCGAGGTGCGCGCCCGGGCCGTCACCGAGGCCCTCGACGCCGTCCCCGGTACGCTGCTGCGCCGGCAGCCCGCCGCCCTCGGCGTCGACGCCGGTCTGCAGGCCGCACACGCCGCGCTGACCGGCCCCGGCCCCCGCCCCACCGCCCTGCTCTGCGACGACGACATCATCGCCGCCGGGGCCTGCAAGGCCGTACGCCGCCTCGGCCTGCGGGTCCCCGAGGACGTCTCGGTGACCGGCTTCGACGACCTCGCCCTCGCCCTCGCGGTGGAGCCCGAGCTGACCACCGTACGGCTGCCCGCGGAGGAGTTCGGCGAGGCCGGGATGCGCGCCCTGATGGCCGTGCTCGACGGCCGTCCCGCGCAGGAACCCACCCTGCCGGTCGAACTGGTCACCCGCGGCTCCACCGCCCCGCCGCCGGCCGGGCCGGACAACGCGGCGCGCCCCGGCGGGCAGTGACCCACCGGGGCGCGCACACCGGGCACCGGCCCGGAAACCGTCCTTACAGCAGCGGTTCGCCGTCCGGACCGTCCTTGCCCTTGACGTCCTTGACGTCCTTGTCCTTGACGTCCTTGTCCTTGGTGCCGCCGCCCTTGGCGCCCTTGCCGCCGGCGCCCTCCGTACCGGCGTCCGCGTCCGCCGCCGGCTCCTCGGCGCCCGCCGGTCCGCTCTCCTCCAGGAGACGGGACAACTGGCGGCCCAGGATCCGCTTGAACTTGCGCTGCTGCGGCCGCGTACGGTCCAGCGTCGCCACTTCGAGCTGCTCCGCGGTCAGCCGGCGCTCGCCGCCGTTGTTGTCCCGCGACAGGGACTCCACGGCCAGCTTCAGCGCCTCGGACAGCGTCATGCCGTCACGGTGCCGCTGGTCCAGATAGCTGCTGATCTGGTCCGCATTGCCGCCGACCGCCACCGAGCCGTGCTCGTCGACGATCGAGCCGTCGTGCGGCAGCCGGTAGATCTGGTCCTCCTCGGGGGCACTGCCCACCTCGGCGACGATCAGCTCCACCTCGTACGGCTTCTCGGCGGCGCTGGAGAAGATCGTGCCGAGCGTCTGGGCGTAGACATTGGCCAGACCGCGCGCGGTCACGTCCTCGCGGTCGTAGGTGTATCCCCGCAGATCGGCATAGCGGACACCGCCGATCCGCAGATTCTCGAACTCGTTGTATTTCCCGACCGCCGCGAAGGCGATCCGGTCGTAGATCTCGCTGACCTTGTGCAGGGCGCGGGAGGGATTCTCGGCGACGAAAACCACGCCGTCGGTGTATTGCAGCACCACGACGCTACGGCCGCGCGCAATGCCCTTGCGGGCGTATTCGGCGCGGTCGGCCATGGCCTGCTGGGGTGAGACATAGAACGGCGTCGACACCGGCTATCCGTCCCTTCCTGTCAAAAGCTCTCTCAGTGGCGGCATTGCGGAACGTCCGTCCCGTCAGAGCAGCGCGGCCCGCGGGCCGTCGGGCTGGTCGAGGCGGCGCTCGTGAATGGCACGGGCGATGTCCGCGACCTCCTCGTCGGACAGCCTCCGGAAGCCCTCGTCGGTGATCACCGTGACGATCGGGTAGATCCGTCGCGCCATGTCGGGCCCACCGGTCGCCGAGTCGTCGTCCGCCGCGTCGTACAGGGCCTGGACGACCGCGGTGGCGGCCTGACCCTCCGTGAAGTCCTCCTGGAAGAGCTTCTTCAGGGCGCTGCGCGCGAAGACCGAGCCGGAGCCGGTCGCGGCGAAGCCCTGCTCCTCGGAGCGACCGCCGGTGACGTCGTACGAGAAGATCCGGCCCTTCTCGCGGTCGAGGTCGTAACCGGCGAAGAGCGGCACCACGGCCAGCCCCTGCATCGCCATTCCGAGATTGCTGCGGATCATCGTCGACAGGCGGTTCGCCTTGCCCTCCAGGGAGAGTTGGGCGCCTTCGACCTTTTCGAAGTGCTCCAGCTCCAGCTGGAACAGCTTGACCATTTCGACGGCGAGACCGGCGGTGCCGGCGATTCCGACCGCGCTGTATTCGTCGGCCGGGAAAACCTTCTCGATATCACGCTGCGCAATGACATTGCCCATCGTCGCCCGGCGGTCGCCGGCCAGCACCACTCCCCCGGGGAACGTCGCGGCCACGATCGTCGTGCCGTGCGGCGCCTCGATGGCTCCCTGCACCGGCGGCAACGGGCGGTTGCCCGGCAGCAGATCGGGTGCGTGCGCACCGAGAAAGTCCATGAACGACGAGGATCCAGGCGTCAGGAAGGCAGCTGGTAGACGCCCGGTGCTTCGAGTATTGGCTTCCACACGTTTCCTTCCGGATATGCGATGGCCCTGCGGTGTGCGCCCGGGTCATCCCTCAACTTGCCGAGTGCCGAGTTGCAGTTGATGCACGGTACGCCCCGGACCTTACCCGGCTCGTGGGCGTGATCCACATGCTGATCGTCCTGCGCGGGCCGGGACCGGGGCGAAGCGTGCGCGCGGTCCGGCCCGGCCGCACCGCGCGCAGCGCTTCGCACGCTGTTCATCCGTCGCTCGCCCACCCCGCCACCTTCGATGCGAAGGCTAAGGTGGTCTACTCTCCGCCCTTTTGCACGAAGGACCGCACGAAGTCCTCAGCATTCTCTTCGAGGACGTCGTCGATCTCGTCCAGGACGGAGTCCACGTCGTCGCTCAGCTTTTCCTGCCGTTCCTTGAGGTCCTCGGAGACCTGCGCGTCCTGCGCCTGCTCCTCGACCTCTTCGGTGGAACGGGTGGCCTTCGCCTGTCCGCCGCCGCTGTCCTTGGTCGCCATATCCCTCACCCCGCTCGGTTTGCCCCGCTCGATGTGACCTTCAAGATCCGACCCTACAAGCAGGGTCCGACATCGGCCCTGCTGTTGCTGCAACGCCCGGGGGTCACCTCGATGATTCCCGTACCGCGACGATTTCAGCCGCGAATCGGCGGGCGATCGCCGCGGATTCTGTCGTGCACCTGCCGCTCCTCAGCGGCCGGACAGCGTCCTCACCAGCTCCTCCGCGGTCCGGCAGCGGTCGAGCAGCTCCTTGACGTGCTTACGGGTACCGCGCAGCGGCTCCAGGGTGGGGACCCGCTGCAGGGAGTCGCGGCCGGGCAGGTCGAAGATGACCGAATCCCACGAGGCGGCCGCGACGTCGTCGGCGTACTGGTCCAGGCAGCGGCCCCGGAAATAGGCCCTGGTGTCCTCCGGCGGCTTCTGCTGGGCCCGCCGGACCTCGGCCTCGTCCAGGAGCCGCTTCATCTTGCCGCGGGCCGCCAGACGGTTGTACAGGCCCTTCTCGGGCCGCACGTCGGCGTACTGCAGGTCGATGAGGTGCAGCCGGGCGGCGTCCCAGTCCAGGCCGTCGCGGCGGCGGTAGCCCTCCATGAGCTCCCGCTTGGCCACCCAGTCCAGCTCGCCCGAGAGGCTCATCGGGTCGTTCTCCAGCCGGCCCAGCACGTCCTCCCACCTGGTCAGGACGTCCTTGGTCTGCTCGTCCGCATCCGCTCCGTAACGGTCCTCCACGTATTTGCGGGCCAGCTCGAAGTACTCCATCTGGAGCTGGACGGCGGTGAGCGTACGGCCGCTGCGGAGGGTGATCAGGCGCTGCAGGGTGGGGTCGTGCGAGACCTGGTGGAGGGTGCGGACGGGCTGGTCGACGGCCAGGTCGACGGCGATGAAGCCGTCCTCGATCATGGACAGGACCAGGGAGGTCGTGCCCAGCTTGAGGTAGGTCGAGATCTCGGAGAGGTTCGCGTCGCCGATGATCACGTGCAGCCGGCGGTATTTCTCGGCGTCGGCGTGCGGCTCGTCGCGGGTGTTGATGATGGGCCGCTTGAGGGTCGTCTCCAGGCCGACCTCCACCTCGAAGTAGTCGGCGCGCTGGCTGAGCTGGAAGCCGTGCTCGTGGCCGTCCTGGCCGATGCCGACCCGTCCGGCGCCGGTGACGACCTGGCGGGAGACGAAGAACGGGGTCAGGTGGCGCACGATGTCCGAGAACGGGGTCTCCCGTTTCATCAGGTAGTTCTCGTGCGTGCCGTAGGAGGCGCCCTTGTTGTCGGTGTTGTTCTTGTAGAGGTGGATCGGCTGGGCGCCGGGCACCTGGGCGGCCCGCTCGGCGGCCTCGGCCATGATCCGTTCGCCGGCCTTGTCCCACAGGACGGCATCGCGGGGGTTGGTGACCTCGGGGGCACTGTATTCGGGGTGTGCGTGGTCGACGTAGAGCCTGGCGCCGTTGGTGAGGATCACATTGGCCAGGCCGATGTCCTCGTCCGTGAGCTGGCTGGCGTCGGCGTTCTCGCGTGCGAGGTCGAAGCCGCGGGCGTCCCGCAGCGGGTTCTCCTCCTCGAAATCCCAGCGGGCACGGCGTGCCCGGTGCATCGCGGCCGCGTAGGCGTTGACGACCTGGGATGAGGTGAGCATGGCATTGGCGTTCGGGTGGCCGGGGACGGAGATCCCGTACTCCGTCTCGATTCCCATTACTCGCCGTACGGTCATGCGGCCCTCCTTGCCCGGCGGCGCCCCCGGATGGGGTCGGCGCTCAAGTACCGCTGCGCTTCCGTTCCGCGTGCGTGCCCCACGCCCGCACAGCGTGACGCAGCGGTACCGAAGAGCCTAGAACGCCTTTGCGGCGCTGGGGAGATCATTACAGTCATTGCTCCAGTCCGGTTTTCCCTGGTCCATCGCTCTGAAATGGGGCGGCTGCGGCGTCCCCGGAAATGCGTCCGGCTGCGGACGCCCCGTGCAGGACATCCGCAGCCGGCGAGCGGTGTTACAGGTATTGGCCGGTATTCGCCACCGTGTCGATGGAGCGACCGGTGTCGGCGCCTTGTTTTCCGGTGACCAGAGTGCGGATGTAGACGATCCGCTCGCCCTTCTTTCCGGAGATCCGGGCCCAGTCGTCCGGGTTCGTGGTGTTCGGCAGGTCCTCATTCTCCTTGAACTCGTCCACGCAAGCCTGGAGGAGGTGGGAGACCCGCAGACCCTTCTGATTGTGTTCGAGGAAGGCCTTGATGGCCATCTTCTTGGCGCGTCCTACGATGTTTTCGATCATCGCACCGGAGTTGAAGTCCTTGAAGTAGAGGACTTCCTTGTCACCATTGGCGTAGGTGACCTCCAGGAAGCGGTTTTCCTCGGATTCCGCGTACATCTGCTCGACGACCGACTGGATCATCCCGCTGACCGCCGCCCGGCGCGAGTCGCCGTGCTCGGCGAGGTCGTCGGAGTGCAGCGGGAGGTTTTCCGTGAGGTACTTCGAGAAGATGTCCTTGGCGGCCTCCGCGTCCGGGCGCTCGATCTTGATTTTCACGTCGAGACGGCCGGGCCGCAGAATTGCCGGGTCGATCATGTCCTCGCGGTTGGAGGCGCCGATCACGATCACGTTCTCCAGGCCCTCGACGCCGTCGATCTCCGAGAGCAGCTGGGGGACGATGGTGTTCTCCACGTCCGAGCTGACGCCGGAGCCGCGGGTGCGGAAGAGCGAGTCCATCTCGTCGAAGAAGACGATGACGGGCGTGCCCTCGCTCGCCTTTTCCCGGGCGCGCTGGAAGACCAGCCGGATGTGCCGCTCCGTCTCACCGACGTACTTGTTGAGCAGCTCGGGGCCCTTGATGTTGAGGAAGAAGCTCTTCCCCGCGGGCTGCCCGGTCACCTCGGCGACCTTCTTGGCAAGGGAGTTGGCGACCGCCTTGGCGATGAGCGTCTTGCCACAGCCGGGCGGGCCGTAGAGCAACACGCCCTTGGGCGGGCGGAGTTCGTGCTCCTTGAAGAGGTCGGGGTAGAGGTACGGAAGCTCGACCGCGTCCCGGATCTGCTCGATCTGGCCGCCCAGACCGCCGATCTTGGTGTAGTCGATGTCCGGGACCTCTTCGAGGACGAGTTCCTCGACCTCGCTCTTCGGGATGACTTCGTAGACGTAGCCGGAGCGCGGTTCGAGAAGCAGGGCGTCGCCGGGGCGGATGGTGGTGTCCAGCAGCGGCTCGGCGAGCCTCACCACCCGCTCCTCGTCGGTGTGCCCGATGACCAGGGCGCGCACGCCGTCCTCAAGGATTTCCTTGAGGGTGACGATGTCGCCGGCGCTCTCGTACTCCATGGCCTCGACCACATTGAGCGCTTCGTTGAGCATGACCTCCTGGCCGCGCCTGAGGTCCTCGGTCTCCACGCTCGGGCTGACATTGACCCGGAGTTTTCTGCCTCCGGTGAAAATGTCGACCGTGCCGTCCTCGTTCGCCTGCAGGAAGACACCGAAGCCGGCCGGCGGCTGTGCGAGCCGGTCGACCTCTTCCTTGAGGGCGACGATCTGGTCACGGGCCTCGCGGAGCGTATTGGCGAGACGCTCGTTCTGCGCCGAGACGCCGGCCAGGTTGGTCTGCAGCTCGACGATCCGCTCTTCGAGAATCCTCGTGTGACGCGGAGAGTCGGCGAGCTTGCGTCGCAGGACGGCGATCTCCTGCTCGAGATAGGCAACCTGGCCGGCGGGATCTTCAGACCCCCGCCCCGGCCGGATGCCGCGGTTGATGTCGTCGTCGTGGGCTGCCACGGTCCTCACCTCCTCCAAGGAGCTGGACGCTTCCTGACCCTACCTGGGCCGGTGCAGGTTGAAACCCCTAGATCGAAAAGACTGTCGGGGTGTGTCCGATCTTCACCCTTGCGCACGTCCTCCCGCCAAGGGAATACCCACCCATCAACATCGGAAAGCGAGCGGTTGTATCGTCGAGTCGGTCAACACCCGTCAGGGCTGGCGCCACTTAGACAAAAACGGTTCACGTACGCAGGAACGGCAGGCGAGATGACCGCGCAGGACGAAGCCCCAGAGCTGGAAGTCTGGATCGACCAGGATCTCTGCACCGGGGACGGCATCTGTGCGCAGTACGCGCCGGAGGTCTTCGAGCTGGACATCGACGGTCTGGCCTACGTGAAGAGCGCCGATGACGAGCTGCTCCAGGAGGAGGGCGCCACAACGCCCGTCCCGCTGAAGCTGCTCGCCGACGTCCGGGACTCGGCGAAGGAGTGCCCCGGGGACTGCATTCACGTGCGGCGGGTCAGCGACCGCGTCGAGGTCTACGGCCCGGACGCCGAGTGAACCGACGCTGAGTGAACCGGAGGAAGCGGAAAGCTCCCTTCCCGCACCTTCTGTAATGACTCAGACACCTGTGGTGCTCGCCTCGGCGGGCAGTTCGCTCTGGATGAACTTCCCGTCCCGCCATTGCCATTTGACGCTCTTGTGCACGTCGGGGCAGCAGCGCGGCACGTTCAGGTCGGAGTAGCCCAGTAGCGCCGCCGAGATCACCCCGTGCTCCACCGCCAGGGACCGGACGCTGAGCTGCTGGGCGGGGGCGACCAGGGTCGCCACGATGCGCGGGGTGGCCTGCGGGTCGGTGGGACGGGCGAGGACGTAGACGCCGCTGGGCGGGGTGCCGGTGTCGCTGTGGCAGCGGACCACGGCGACCGTCTCGGTCGTGCCGTCGGCGTCGAGGTCGCCGGACGCCTTCTTGACCACCTCGGGGCGGTTGGGTCCGCAGGTGACCGGGAACGTGACCTTGCCGGGGTCGGGGGCGGAGGAATACCGGCCGGCCGCGGTGTTGCGGGCGGTGGTGGCGGTGGCGTCGGGGGGCTGGACGAAGGACGCGGCCGCGACGACCGCCGAGAGGGCGGTGGCGGTGGCGAGCCAGTGCATGGGGCGCGGCTGGGTGTGCAAGAGGTCCTGGCCTGCCATGGGCTGCACGCGGGGTAACTCCTGTGAAGTGCTGTGCCGGTGGGAGTGCCCAGCATCGTTCCACAGGACAGGGCGGCAAGGAACCGGCTGGACGGGAGTTTTCGGGGTTTCCCGTGGGGGTTCCGTAAGGGTTGTCGTCGGGGATCCCTCGGGGCCCCTTAGGGGATCCCTTAGGGGTCGTGTGAGCCCCTGACCGGTGAACGGAGGGGGGACGGTGGGGGTTCCCGGGCGGTGGACGCACGGGGGTGGACGCTGGGGGGCGGGACGGGGGCGTGTCTGGGGCCGGGGACCTGTGGCCCCGTGGCCGGGAGGGGCCGTGCCTGGGGGGCCAGGGGCCCGTGGCCGGGAAGGGGCTGTGTCTGAGGGCGGGCCCGTGGCCGGGAGGGGCCGTGTCTGGGGGCGGGGGCCCGTGGCCGGAAGGGGCCGTGTCTGAGGGCGGGCCCGTGGCCGGGAGGGGCCATGTCTGGGGGCGGGGGCCCGTGGCCGGAAGGGGCCATGTCTGGGGGAACCCCGGGGGCCGGGGGCGGGACGGGGCCCGTGGCCCGCTGGGGGATTGGGCCCGTGGCCGGAAACCAGGGGCGCCATGGCCGGGAACTGGAGGCGCCGGGGCGGGAACGGGAGGCGCCATGGCCGGGAACGCAAGGCGCCGTGGCCGGAAACCGGGGGCACCGGGGCCGGGAAGTGGGGGTGCCAGGGCCGGGGACCGAGGGTGTCGTCGGCCGGTTTGTGGGCGGAGGCGTCTGAGGGGTGGTCGGCGGAGGGTGCGCTGAGGGTTTGTGTGGCCGGGTACGGGAGGTGGCGTCAGCGGTTTCTGGGGCCGGGGCGGGCGCTGCTGTGGGTGGGGAACGGAAGGCGCCGCCGGCGGGTTCCGGGGAGGAACTCGGCGGCGGCGCCCAGGGGTTCGGTGGCCGGTTGCGGGCGGCCGGTGACGGTGTGTGGAGGGGTCAGGCGGCGTCGGTGGGGTCGACCGGGGTGGCCGTGCCCTTGTCCTTGCCGGCTGCCTTCTCGCGGCCGCCCGGGCCGGTGTAGTCCTCGCCGTACGCGCCCTTGGCCGGGCGGCGGCGGCGGAGCGGGGGCTCGACGCCGTCGGCGAGGCGGCGGGCGGTGAGCAGGAAGCCGGTGTGGCCGATCATGCGGTGGTCGGGACGGACCGCGAGGCCCTCGACGTGCCAGGTGCGGACCATGGTTTCCCAGGCCGACGGCTCGTTGAAGGTGCCGTGCTCGCGGATCGCCTCGACGGTGCGGGCCAGCTGGGTGGTGGTCGCGACGTAGGCGCAGAGGATGCCGCCGGGCACCAGGGCCTTGGAGACGGCCTCCAGGCACTCCCAGGGGGCGAGCATGTCCAGGATGACGCGGTCGACGTCGGTGTCGGAGAGGTTGTCCTGGAGGTCACCGACGGTGAGCGTCCATGCCGGGTGCGGGCCGCCGAAGTAGCGCTCGACGTTCTGCGTGGCGATCTCGGCGAAGTCGGCGCGACGCTCGTAGGAGTGCAGCATGCCGTCGTCGCCGATGGCGCGCAGCAGGAAGCTGCTGAGCGAGCCGGAGCCCACGCCCGCCTCGACGACGCGTGCGCCGGGGAAGATGTCGGCCATCGCCAGGATCTGCCCCGCGTCCTTGGGGTAGACCACGGCGGCGCCGCGGGGCATGGACAGGACGTAGTCGGGGAGCAGCGGGCGCAGCGCGAGGTAGGCGACGTTCCCGGTGGTACGGACAACGCTGCCCTCGGGAGCACCGATCAGCTCGTCGTGGGGGAAGGCTCCCTTGTGGGTGTGGAAGCTCTTTCCCTCTTCGAGCGTGAAGGTGTAGTGGCGTCCCTTGGGGTCGGTGAGCTGGACCTGGTCCCCGACCTTGAAGGGCCCGCGACGGCGGGCGGCACCGGTCGGTTCGGACATGTGACCAGCCTACCGGGCCGTGGGGCCGCCACTGACCACGGGCGAGGGAGCAGGGGCGAGTGAGCAGGGGCTGCGGCGCGGGGGTGGGCGGAGTCTAGTTGGGGCGGGCCATCGCCGAGACGAAGGCGCGTTCGACGTCGGCGGTGGAGAGGACGCCGTAGATCTCGCCGGTCCGCTCGACGACGAGGTACTCGGTGGCGGGGGTGGCGCGGAGGTATTCCAGCAGGTCCTCGCCGGCGAGCTCGGCGGAGACCCGCATGCCGTCCTTGAGGTCCTGGGCGAGGGTGCCGACGGGTACCCAGGGGCGGCGGTGGTCGGGGACGCCGGCGATGGCGGCCTCGCGGACCAGGGCGGTGGGCCGCCCCTGGGGGTCGACGACGACCAGGGCGCGGGCTCCCGCGTCGTTGGCGCGGCGCAGGGCCTCGGAGAGCGGGGTGGCGGTCTCGACGGGCACCGCGCGCCGGGTGAGGGTGCGGGCGGTGAGGTCGGGGAGGCGTTCGCGGAGCCGGGCCATCCGCAGGCTGTTGCCGGCGCCGGTCCAGATGATGGCGGCGAGGATCGCGGCGAGCAGGGCGTCGGTGAGCGAGTCGGCGTCGCCGATCTCGGGGCGGGCGTTGCCGAGGGCGCCGGTGTGGGTGAGCAGCGGCAGGCCGATGAGGACGGTGACGGCGAGCGCGCGGCCGACCCAGGCGGCGGCAATGGTGCCGGTCATCGGTTTGCCGGTGATCTTCCAGACGACGGCGCGGAGCATCCGGCCGCCGTCCAGCGGGAGGCCGGGCAGCAGGTTGAAGATCGCGACGATGAGGTTGGAGATCATCAGGCCGGCGAGCAGGACGCCGGGGACCGTGCCCGGTTCGACCAGCTGCATCCCGGCGTAGAAGAGGGCGGCGAGGACGAGGGAGAGCAGCGGGCCGACGAAGGCGAGGACGAATTCCCGGCCGGGGCTCTCGCTCTCCTTCTCGATCTCCGAGACGCCACCGAAGAACTGGAGCTGGATGCGGCGGACGGGGAGCTTGAAGCGGAGCGCGGCGACGGTGTGGGCCAGCTCGTGGACGAGGACCGAGGCGTAGAAGGCGACGGCGAAGAAGAGCGAGACGAGGTAGCGGGCGGCGCCGAGCTCGGGCAGCACGCGCTCCAGTTGCCCGCCGAAGACCCAGGTGATCAGGGCGGCGACCAGGAACCAGCTGGGGGCCACGTAGACGGGGACGCCGAAGGGACGGCCCATCAGGATGCCGCCGCCGCTGCCCTTCCCGCCCGGTGGCGGCGCCTTGGGGGCGCCGGTGTCCTCGATGCCCTTGGTGTCGCTGGTGTCGGTGTCTTTGATGTCCTTGGTGTCCTCGGGCGGCTCGGGCGGCTGGGGCCGCACGGACTCCTCGGGGTCCTGCGGCTTCCCGCTCTCGTCCACAGTGTCCCCTCATCGAATACGGCTTTCGCCCCTGCTCGGCCTGATATCCCGATCATGCAGGGCGCAGGGGTCCGGCGTCGATGGTATGCGGAGTGGCGTGCGCCGGTCGGCTGCGGGGCGCCTCCGGCGCAGGGCCGTCCACGCCTGTCAGTGGCGGGCCGTAGGGTTTTGTGCCATGGGATGGAGCACGGAGCAGGACGGCGCGGGCACGCAGGGTGTGCAGGACGCCCAGGAGGGGTCCGGTGCGGGGGCCGCTGAGGAGCGGGGCGGGGAGCCGGCGCGGCCGCCGGTGGCGCTGTCGCCGTCGCGGGCGAGCGATTTCATGCAGTGCCCGTTGCTCTACCGCTTCCGGGTGATCGACCGGCTGCCGGAGAAGCCGAGCCCGGCGGCGACCCGGGGCACGGTCGTCCATGCGGTGCTGGAGCGGCTCTTCGACGCCCCGGCGGCGGCGCGTACGGCGGCTGGGGCCCGCGCCATGGTGCCGGGCGAGTGGGAGCGGCTGCTGGCCAAGCGGCCGGAGCTGGCGGAGCTGTTCGCGGACGATCCGGGGGGTGAGCGGCTGGCGGCGTGGCTGGCGGAGGCCGAGGCGCTGGTGGAGCGGTGGTTCTCGCTGGAGGATCCGCAGCGGCTGGAGCCGGCCGACCGTGAGCTGTACGTCGAGACGGAGCTTGCGTCGGGGCTGCGGCTGCGGGGCTTCATCGACCGGGTGGACGTCGCGCCGACTGGCGAGGTGCGGATCGTCGACTACAAGACGGGGAAGGCGCCGCGGCCGCAATTCGCCGAGGGCGCGCTGTTCCAGATGAAGTTCTACGCGCTGGTGATGTGGCGGCTGCGGGGTGTGGTGCCGCGGCGGCTGCAGCTGGTCTATCTGGGCAGCGGCGAGGTGCGGACGTACGACCCGGGTGAGGCCGATCTGCGGGCGGCGGAGCGGAAGTTGCTGGCGCTGTGGGAAGCGATCCGGCTGGCGACGGAGACGGGCGACTGGCGGCCGCGGCCGACGAAGCTGTGCGGCTGGTGCGACCACCGGGCGCACTGTCCGGAATTCGGCGGTACTCCCCCGGTCTACCCGCTGCCGGTTGCCCGTGCGGGTGACTGACGGGCCTTCGGCCGGGGGCCGGGGGTCGACCCTCGGGAGACACAGGCGCTGCCGGTGCGGGTGACTGACGGCCTTCGGCCGTGGGCCCGGGGGTCGGGCCCACAGGAAGCACAGGCGCTGCCCGTGCGCCCGGGGGACGGCGGCGGGGGGCCGCAGGGCAGAATGGGGCCGATCTAACGAAGGAGAGCTCGTGGCCATCCGCGTCCTGCTGGTCGACGACCAGCCCCTGCTGCGTACGGGATTCCGGATGATTCTGGAGGCGGAGCAGGACCTGGCCGTCGTCGGTGAGGCCGGTGACGGTCTGCAGGCGCTGGAGCAGGTGCGCGCGCTGCAGCCCGATGTGGTGCTGATGGACATCCGGATGCCCCGGATGGACGGGGTCGAGGCGACCCGGCAGATCACCGGTCCGGCGAAGGACGGGCCGGCGAAGGTGCTGGTGCTGACGACCTTCGACCTGGACGAGTACGTCGTCGAGGCGTTGCGGGCGGGGGCCAGCGGGTTCCTGCTGAAGGACGCGCCGGCGAACGAACTGGTGCAGGCGATCCGGGTGGTGGCGGCGGGCGAGGCGATGCTGGCGCCGAGCATCACCCGGCGGCTGCTGGACAAGTACGCCGGGCATCTGCCGTCGGGTGAGGAGCCGGTGCCGGACACCCTGCACACCCTCACCGACCGGGAGGTGGAGGTCCTCAAGCTGGTGGCCCGCGGGTTGTCGAACGCGGAGATCGCGGCGGACCTGTTCGTCAGCGAGACGACGGTCAAGACGCATGTGGGCCATGTGCTGACGAAGCTGGGGCTGCGCGACCGGGTGCAGGCGGCGGTGTACGCGTACGAGAGCGGCCTGGTGCGCCCGGGAGCGCAGTAGCCGGGCCCGGAGGGGCCACGGAGGCCGTTACGGCGCTCGTGAGGGCGGGTACGGCGGCGGGGCCGGTCCGGGGAGGGAAACCTCCCGGGACCGGCCCCGCTGTCGTGCAGTGCGTCCGTCGGTGCGCCCGTCAGTGCCTCGTCAGGGCGTCCGTCAGGCGTCGGTCGCCTTGCTGATCTCCCAGAACCGGAAGACGGTCGAGGCGTCCAGGGTCCACTCCAGGCCGGTGACGCCGTTCCGGGCCACCGCGTACTGCTTGCCCTGCCAGATCGGGATGATCGGCACGTCACGGGCGACGATGTCCTGCAGCTCGCGGAACGCCGTCTTGGTGGCGGCGCGGTTCTGCTCGTCGGCCGTCTTGGGCAGCAGCCGGCCGGTGATGGCGGGCGAGTTGTAGTGGTTGAACAGCACGCTGTCCTTGCCGAAGAACGGCTGGGTGAAGTTGTCGGGGTCCGGGTAGTCGGGGATCCAGCCCTTGACGTAGACGCCGAACCGGCCGTCGGCGACGCCCTTTTCGTACTCGTCGGTGGGTACCGAGCGCACCTTGGCGTCGAACAGGCCGCTGGCGTTGAGCTGTTGGGCGATCTCCTGGAAGGCCGGGACGGTGCCGGGGCCGAACCGGTCGGGGGTCGCCCACAGGGTCAGCGGGACCTTGCCGGACAGGCCGGAGGCGCGCAGTGCGGCCTTGGCCTTGTCGGGCTGCGGGCGGTCGCCGTAGGTGTTGAAGAACGAGGTGCTGTGGCCGGTGATGCCGGCCGGGACGACCGAGTAGAGCGGTTCGGCGGTGCGCTGGTAGACGTCCCGGACGAGGGTGGAGCGGTCCAGGAGGTAGGCGATCGCCTTGCGGACGCCGGCCTGCTTGGCGACCGGGTCCTTCATGTTGAAGACCATGTACATGGCCTCGGCGCTGCCGCCCTCGATGACCTGGGTGCCGTGCTGCTGGTTCAGGGAGGCATTGTCCAGGTGGGCGATGTCCTTCATGGCCAGGCCTCGGTAGGCGAGGTCGACGTCGCCGCTCTCGACGGCCTTCTTGAGCTTGCCCGGCTCGTCGAAGAACTTCACGGTCATCCCGGAGTTCTTGACCTTGGCGGGGCCCTTGTAGCGCTCGTTGACGGAGAAGACGGCCCGGTCCTTGCCGTACGACTTGAGGGTGTAGACCCCGGAGCCGGTGGCCTTGCCGTCGGTGCGCAGCCGGTCGGCCGGGTAGGCGGTGTGGTCGACGATGGAGCCGGCACCCGAGGCGATCTTCATGGGGAAGGTGGCGTCGGGCGTCTTGAGGTGGAAGACCACGGTCTTGGCGTCCGGCGTCTCGACCTTGTCGAGGGCCGCGAACATCACGGCCGGGCCGTTCTTGTCCTTGATCCGCTGGGTGCGGTCGAAGGAGAACTTGACGTCCTTCGAGGTCAGCGGGTCACCGTTGCTGAAGTGGAGGCCGTCCTTCAGGGTGCAGCGGTAGACCTTGCTGTCCGCGTCGGTGAAGCCGCAGCGCTGGGCGGCCTCCGGCTCGGGGGTGTTGCCGCCCTTGGGGAAGCTCAGCAGGGACTGGAAGACGTTGTTGAACAGCAGCCAGGAACCCGGGTCGTAGCCGGCTGCCGGGTCGGTGGCCACGACCTTGTCCGTCATTCCCATGACGACCGGCTCGCCGTGGCCGGCCGCCGCCGAGTCGTCGGTGCCGCACCCGGCGAGCGCGAGCAGGGCTGTCGCCAGCCCCGCTCGGATCGGGGCGGCCAGCCGCGGGTCACGCTTCCTCACTAAAGGTCCTCACGTTCTGGGTGGTGCCTGTCGGGCCGCGGCGGGGACACCGCGGCGGGTGTGCCGCATCCGGGGGGATGCGGCGGGGGTCAGTCGGCGACGCCTCGGCCGAGCTCCCAGATCTGGAGGCCGGAGGCGGAGTTGAGGGCCCAGCCGATGCCGGTGATGTCGTCGCGGGCGGCGACGTACTGCTTGCCCTGCCACAGCGGGAGCAGCGGAACGTCGTCGGCGATGATGTCCTGGGCCTGCTTGAATTCGGCGCCCGCCGCGTTGCGGTCGGTCTCCTGGCGGCTGGCCGGGATCAGCTGCGACTCGATCTTGGGGTTGCGGTAGGGGATGCCGAGGAAGTTCCGCTTGCCGATGAACGGCGCGATGTAGTTGTCGGCGTCCGGAATGTCGGCGAACCAACCCATGTGGTAGACGGTGTACTTGCCGGCCTGCGAGTTGGTGCGGTACTGCTGCCAGCTGTCGACGCCCTTGAGGCTGACGTCGAACAGCTTGGTGTCGTTGAGCTGCTTCTGCAGCACCCGGACTTCCTTGCCGGTGCTGGGACCGTAGTGGTTCGTGGTGTAGGCGAGGGTGAACTTCACCGGGGTGGTGATGTTCGCCTGCTGCAGCGTCTTCCGGGCGGCGGCGACGCCGGGGTTCCCGTACTTGGTGAAGAACGAGTTGATGTGACCGGTGAGGCCGGTGGGCACCATCGAGTAGAGCGGGTCACTGGTGTAGGAGTAGACGTCGCGCACCAGATCGGAGCGGTTGACGATCTGTGCCATCGCCTGGCGCACGGCCTTGTTGGAGACGACCGGGGCCTTGGTGTTGAAGGCCAGGTAGCGGATCTCCTGGCCCGGCATCTCCTGGAGGGCGATGTGCTGGGCGCGGGCGTTCTCCAGACCGCGGATCTGGTCGGACGCCAGGCCGCGGTTCATCAGGTCGATGTCGCCCTTGCGCAGCGCCTTCTCCGTGGCCGCCGAATCGGCGAAGAACCGCATCTCCACCTTGTCGTTCTTCACGCTCATCCCGCCCTTGTAGTCGGGGTTCTTGGTGAAGACGGCCTTGGTGATGTGGCTGCCGCTGTGCTCGGCCTTGAGGGTGTACGGGCCGGAGCCGACCACGTCGAAGCCGTTGTACAGGCGGCTCTTGGGGTACACCTGGCTGTCGACGATGGCCGCGGCCGGGGTGGCGAGCTTCTCCGAGAAGGTGGCGTCCGGCTTGGAGAGGTGGAAGACCACGGTCTTGGCGTCCGGCGCCTCGACGGTGTCGATGTCGTCGAGCAGCGCCACCGGGCCGTTGCTGTTGTTGATGGTCCGCATGCGGTCGATGGAGAACTTGACGTCCTCGGCCGTCAGGGCATGACCGTTCGAAAACTTCAGGCCACTGCGCAGGGTGCAGCGGTACTGCTCGTTCTGGGTGTCGCGGAACCCGCAGGACTCGGCCGCGTCGGGCACCGGCGTGGTGCCGGACCGGGGCAGCCGCATCAGCGTCTGCAGGGTGCTGCGCAGCACGTTCCACGCGTCGACGTCGTAGGCCTGCGCCGGGTCGAGCGGGGCCGGCGCGGCCTTCGTCGCCTCGATCTGGGCGGCGACGCCCACCACGATCGGATCGCCGCCATCGCCCGCACCGTCCGTGCTTCCACAGGCCGCGAGTACGGGGGCAAGGAGACCGGCCAGCGCCGGCAGCACCAGGGTCTTGCGATTCATCGTCGGCAGGTTCCTTATCAGCGCAGAGGTGTTGCTCGCGTCGACATTAGTAGGAACGGCCAGCCGCGCCGGGACACAAAGGAGTTGAACGGATAAGGGTCCCGGATAACGTCGGCGGGGTGATCGATATCCGGACGGTGGAACGATCCGCGCGTTGCTCCACCAATCCGGACACTTACCCCCGTAGAAACCTCCGAACGGGGCCCGTGGAACACCTGACGGGCCCGCTGTCGATGCCACGGCACGTGAGAAACGTCACGCATTCCCAGCTCTGCGGCGATGTATCAATTCAGTCAGGATGCCCCCCGCCCTTTCGTCACGGAAAATGAGCGGTCCGCTGCCCTGAGTTCTTCCGGGGATTTGGCGGGACACGCTCAGTGCACGGCGCCGCGGCTTTCCGTGATGAGCGACCGGAGAAATGCGAGATCGACTTCTTCCAGCGAGCGGACCAGGCTGCGGCCCGGGGCGGCCGGGATCGGGGTCACCGAGGGGACCGCGACGACCGGGCAGCCGGCCGCCTCGCCCGCCCGCACCCCGGTCAGGGTGTCCTCGATGACCACGCAGCGTGCCGGGTCCACCCCGAGCCGCGCGGCGGCCGTGACGTACGGGTCCGGGTGCGGCTTGGTGCGGGGCAGGTCGTCGCCCGCCAGGGTCAGCCGGAAGTGTTCCGGCCCGAGGGACTGCAGCATCCGGTCGACGATGGTGCGGTGCGAGGCGGAGACCAGCGCGGCGGGCACCTCGTGGGCGGCCAGCTCGGCCAGCAGCCGGTGGGCGCCCGGCATCAGGGGTACGCCGCGGGCGATCCGGGCCAGGAAGGCGGCGTTGAGCAGCACGCTGAGCTCGGTCAGGCCGATGTCGGCGCCGGTGGCCTGAATCAGATACCCGGCGCTGCGGGTCATCGGCCCGCCGACGACCACCTCGCGGTGGGCGTCGTCGAGGACGTGGCCGAGCTCGGCGAACACCTGCGCCTCGGCCTCCCACCAGAACCCCTCCGTGTCGACGAGGGTGCCGTCGAGGTCGAGGAAGACGGCCTGGAGGGTCGCGGCGCCGCCCGTCCGGGTGCCGACTGCGGGGATGCTGCTGGTCATCCATCCACCTCCGTTACGCGTCCCACAAGGGACGAAAAGGCCGGTCGCCATCCCCGGCTGGGGGATACGACCGGCCACTACCGGATCGATAAGTGTACGACGGTGTGCGCCGGAATGCGTGCCGACGACCGGACGGCAGCGGCCGGGGCCGCCCGGTACGACTCCGGACGGCCCCGGCCGCTCACGCTGCGTCACGCCGGGCGGGGCCCGGCGGTACGGACGTCACCTGGCGTTGAAGTACTTCGCCTCTGGGTGGTGGATGACGATGGCGTCGGTGGACTGCTCCGGGTGCAGCTGGAACTCCTCGGAGAGCTGGACCCCGATCCGCTCCGGCTGCAGCAGGTCGGCGATCTTGGCGCGGTCCTCCAGGTCGGGGCAGGCGCCGTAGCCCAGCGAGAAGCGGGCACCGCGGTACTTGAGCGCGAACATGTCCTCGACGTTGTCGGGGTCCTCGCCGCCGAAGCCCAGCTCGGCGCGGACCCGGGCGTGCCAGTACTCGGCCAGCGCCTCGGCCAACTGGACGGACAGGCCGTGCAGTTCGAGGTAGTCGCGGTAGGAGTTGGCCTCGAAGAGCTCGGCGGTGGCGGCGCCGATCCGGGAGCCGACGGTGACGACCTGGAGGCCGACGACGTCGGTCTCGCCGGACTCCTCCGGGCGGAAGTAGTCCGCCAGGCACAGCCGGCGGCCGCGGCGCTGGCGCGGGAAGGTGAAGCGGGTGCGCTCGGTGCCGTCCTCGTGGAGCAGGATCAGGTCCTCGCCCTTGGAGACGCAGGGGAAGTAGCCGTGGACGACCGCGGCCTCCAGGAGGTTCTCGGTCTGCAGCTTGTCGAGCCAGCCGCGCAGCCGGGGGCGGCCCTCGGTCTCCACCAGCTCCTCGTACGTCGGGCCCTCGCCGGTGCGGGCCTGCTTGAGGCCCCACTGGCCCTTGAAGAGGGCGCCCTCGTCCAGCCAGGAGGCGTAGTCGGCGAGCTGGATGCCCTTGACGACCCGGGTGCCCCAGAACGGCGGGGCGGGGACCGGGTTGTCGGTGGCGACGTCGGAGCGCACCGCGCCCTCGGGCTCCTCGATCTCCAGCGCCGCGGTGTCCCGCTTGGGGACCCGGCGCTGCTTGAGCTCGGGGAGGGCCGCGCCGGGCACTCCGCGCTTGACGGCGATCAGGGCGTCCATCAGCCGCAGGCCCTCGAACGCGTCGCGGGCGTAGCGGACCTCGCCCTCGTAGATCTCGTGCAGGTCCTGCTCGACGTAGGCGCGGGTGAGGGCGGCGCCGCCGAGGATGACGGGGTAATCGGCCGCCATCTTGCGCTGGTTGAGCTCCTCCAGGTTCTCCTTCATGATCACCGTGGACTTGACCAGGAGCCCGGACATGCCGATGACGTCGGCCCGGTGTTCCTCGGCGGCATCCAGGATCGCCGAGACCGGCTGCTTGATGCCGAGGTTGACGACGTTGTAGCCGTTGTTGGACAGGATGATGTCGACGAGGTTCTTGCCGATGTCGTGGACGTCGCCGCGGACGGTGGCCAGGACGATGGTGCCCTTGCCCTCGTCGTCGGACTTCTCCATGTGCGGCTCCAGGTAGGCCACCGCGGTCTTCATGACCTCGGCGGACTGCAGCACGAACGGCAGCTGCATCTGGCCGGAACCGAAGAGCTCGCCGACGACCTTCATGCCGTCCAGGAGGGTGTCGTTGACGATGTCGAGGGCGGGGCGGTCCTGCAGGGCCGCGTCGAGGTCGGCCTCCAGGCCGTTCTTCTCGCCGTCGATGATGCGCCGCTTGAGGCGCTCCTCCAGCGGCAGCGCAGCCAGCTCCTCGGCCTTGCCGGCCTTCAGCGACTTGGCGGTGGCGCCCTCGAAGAGCTGCATGAGCTTCTGCAGCGGGTCGTAGCCCTCGGACCGCCGGTCGTGGATCAGATCCAGGGCGGTGGTGACCTGCTCCTCGTCGAAGCGCGCGATCGGCAGGATCTTGGACGCGTGCACGATCGCCGAGTCCAGGCCCGCCTTGACGCACTCGTCCAGGAAGACGGAGTTCAGCAGGATACGGGCGGCCGGGTTCAGACCGAAGGAGATGTTGGACAGGCCCAGGGTGGTCTGCACGTCCGGGTGGCGCCGCTTCAGCTCCCGGATCGCCTCGATGGTGGCGAGGCCGTCCTTGCGGGACTCCTCCTGGCCGGTGCAGATGGTGAAGGTCAGGGTGTCGATGAGGATGTCCGCCTCGTGGATGCCCCAGTTCCCGGTGAGGTCGTCGATGATCCGCTCGGCGATCTCGACCTTCTTCTCGGGCGTACGGGCCTGGCCCTCCTCGTCGATCGTCAGCGCGATCAGCGCGGCGCCGTGCTCCTTGGCCAGGGCGGTGACCTTGGCGAACCGGGACTCCGGTCCGTCACCGTCCTCGTAGTTCACGGAGTTGATCACCGCGCGGCCGCCGAGCTTCTCCAGGCCGGCCTGGATGACGGGCACCTCGGTGGAGTCCAGGACGATCGGCAGGGTGGAGGCGGTGGCGAAGCGGCCGGCCAGCTCCTCCATGTCGGCGACGCCGTCCCGGCCCACGTAGTCGACGCACAGGTCGAGCATGTGGGCGCCCTCGCGGATCTGGTCGCGGGCCATCTCCACGCAGTCGTCCCAGCGGCCCTCCAGCATCGCCTCGCGGAACTTCTTCGAGCCGTTGGCGTTGGTCCGCTCGCCGATCGCCAGGTAGGAGGTGTCCTGGCGGAACGGCACGGTCTGGTAGAGGGACGCGGCGCCCGGCTCGGGGCGCGGCCGGCGCTCGGGCGGGGTGAGGTCGCGGACCCGCTCCACGACCTGCCGCAGGTGCTCGGGCGTCGTACCGCAGCAGCCGCCGACCAGCGACAGGCCGTACTCGGCGACGAAGGTCTCCTGGGCGTCGGCCAGCTCCCGGGGCGTCAGCGGGTAGTGCGCGCCGTCCTTGCCGAGGACCGGCAGGCCCGCGTTGGGCATGCAGGACAGCGGGATGCGGGAGTGCCGGGCGAGGTAGCGCAGGTGCTCGCTCATCTCGGCCGGGCCGGTGGCGCAGTTCAGGCCGATCATGTCGATGCCGAGCGGTTCCAGCGCGGTCAGCGCGGCGCCGATCTCGGAGCCCAGCAGCATGGTGCCGGTGGTCTCGACGGTGACCGAGCAGATCACCGGGAGGTCGGTGCCGGTGGCCGTGAGGGCGCGGCGGGCGCCCAGGATGGCGGCCTTGGTCTGCAGCAGGTCCTGGGTGGTCTCGACGAGCAGGGCGTCCGCGCCGCCGGCGATCATGCCCTCGGCGTTCTGCTGGTAGGCGTCGCGGAGGGTGACGTAGGGGGCGTGCCCGAGGGTGGGCAGCTTGGTGCCGGGGCCCATGGAGCCCAGGACGTAGCGCTGCTGTCCGGTGGAAGCGGTGAACTCGTCGGCGACCTCGCGGGCGATCCGGGCGCCGGCCTCGGACAGCTCGTGGACCCGCTCGGGGATGTCGTACTCGGAAAGGGCGGCGTGGTTTGCGCCGAACGTGTTGGTTTCGACGCAGTCGACGCCGACCGCGAAGTACTCCTCGTGCACCGAACGGACGATGTCGGGCCGGGTGAGGTTGAGGATCTCGTTGCAGCCCTCCAGCTGCTGGAAGTCCTCCATGGTCGGGTCCTGGGCCTGCAGCATGGTGCCCATCGCCCCGTC
The DNA here is from genome assembly GCF_040652715.1 of Streptomyces sp. NPDC048196. Lineage (NCBI taxonomy): Bacteria > Bacillati > Actinomycetota > Actinomycetes > Kitasatosporales > Streptomycetaceae > Streptomyces > Streptomyces sp. NPDC048196. The sequence continues at coordinate 118,282 of NZ_JBEZMM010000024.1, forward strand.
GGCGACCACCACCCGCGTGGCCAGGGCCTCACGCAGGGACTGGATGCGGGCGGTAGGGGTGGACGATGGCGTGTTCGAGGCCATGGAGATGCTCCCGTGGTTGCGACGGCTGTCGGCTTTGCACCCCCCTTCAGGGGGCGCACCCGGCCAGCGTAGCTGCCGGTCCGGTACACGTGTTCCCCGTTCCAGGGCGTGGACAGCACCGCGCCACCCCCGTTGGTGGGCCGTTCGTGATCATTGGCAAACTCCGGTGCACCCGCCCAGTAGTCACGGTGCCCTGCCTTCAGTCGGCATGGGCCGATATCGTTCAGCATTGTCGAACTGCTCACTTCGGAGGTTGCCCGATGGCACGCACCATCCAGTCGTTGGAGCGGGCCGCCGCGATGCTGCGGCTGCTCGCGGGAGGTGAGCGGCGGCTGGGCCTCTCGGACATCTCCTCCTCCCTCGGACTGGCCAAGGGCACCGCGCACGGAATCCTGCGCACCCTTCAGCAGGAGGGCTTCGTCGAGCAGGACGCGGTCTCGGGCCGCTACCAGCTGGGCGCGGAGCTGCTGCGGCTGGGCAACAGCTATCTGGACGTGCACGAGCTGCGCGCCCGCGCCCTGGTGTGGACCGACGACCTGGCCCGGTCCAGTGGCGAGGCGGTCTATCTGGGCGTCCTGCACCAGCAGGGGGTGCTGGTGGTGCACCACGTCTTCCGGCCGGACGACAGCCGGCAGGTGCTGGAGGTGGGGGCGATGCAGCCGCTGCACAGCACGGCGCTGGGCAAGGTGCTCTGCGCGTACGACCCGGTGGCGCACAGCGAGGTCGTCGAGGCGGACCGGGAGGCGTTCACGCCGCGCACGGTGACCGGTCTCGGGGACTTCGAGGGGCTGCTGGACCTGATCCGGGCCCGGGGCTGGGCCGCGGACGTGGAGGAGACGTGGGACGGCGTGGCGTCGGTGGCCGCACCGATCCATGACCGGCGGCGGATGCCGGTGGGCGCGGTGGGGATCACGGGGGCGGTGGAGCGGGTCTGCCGGGACGGCGAACTGCGGCCGGAAATCGTCGCTGCTGTGCGCGATTGTGCACGCGCGGTGTCCCGTGATCTTGGCGCAGGGCGGTTCTGACCCTTTCGCCCCTTAAGTTCACCTAAGTTTTTGGCCAAGTACCTCTTGACGGGGTTCGGGCGCTGAACAAAACTGCCGTTCATCGGTCGGCATTGTCGAACACCACACGGCAATATTCGCTATGGTGGGCAGTGCCGGGCCGAGCACCGCCCTCTCGGAGGGCGCGAACCACCGGAGGGACCCGGGGTTCGCCTTCCCCTGGACAAAGGACAAAGGAGTCGCCGGTGTCCAGCTCCGACATCTTCCTCAGCGAGACCATCGGTACCGCTGTACTGCTTCTCATGGGCGGCGGCGTCTGCGCCGCCGTCACGTTCAAGCGCTCCAAGGCGCACAACGCGGGGTGGGTGGCCATCACCTTCGGGTGGGGCTTCGCCGTCCTCACGGGTGCCTACATCGCCGCGAAGTCCGGCGCGCACCTCAACCCCGCGGTCACGATCGGCCTCGCCATCAAGGGCGCCGTCGCCTGGAGCCAGGTGCCGGTGTACCTGGCCGGCGAGATGCTCGGCGCCATGATCGGCGCCGTACTTGTCTGGGTCGTGTACTACGGACAGTTCCGTGCGCATCTGACCGATCCCGAGGTGCTGGCGGACCACACGAGCGAGGAGGGCATGGTCGACCAGGCCGCCGCCCCGAAGGCCGGCCCGGTCCTGGGCATCTTCTCCACCGGCCCGGAGATCCGCAATGCCGTGCAGAACCTCGCCACCGAGATCATCGCCACCACCGTGCTCGTGCTGTCGATCCTCACGCTCGGTCTGAGCGACAACGGCAAGGGCGTCGGCGTCATCGGCACCCTGCTGGTGGCACTGGTCGTCGTCGGCATCGGTCTGTCGCTGGGCGGCCCGACCGGATACGCCATCAACCCGGTCCGCGACCTCGGTCCGCGCATCGTGCACGCACTGCTGCCGCTGCCGAACAAGGGCGGTTCAGACTGGGGTTACGCCTGGATCCCGGTCGTCGGCCCGCTGATCGGCGGCGCCCTCGCCGGGGGCATCTACCAGGTGGCGTTCGCCTGATCCGCCCGACCGCCCCGCCGCCCGCACAGACTTCTTGGAGCACACCATGAGCGACACCCACAGCACCTCCTCCCACGGCCACGGACCGTTCATCGCGGCCATCGACCAGGGCACGACCTCCAGCCGCTGCATCGTCTTCGACAAGGACGGCCGGATCGTCTCGGTCGACCAGAAGGAGCACGAGCAGATCTTCCCGAAGCCGGGCTGGGTCGAGCACGACGCCTCCGAGATCTGGACCAACGTCCAGCAGGTCGTCGACGGCGCCGTGCAGAAGGCCGGCATCACCGCCGACGACGTCCGCGCCATCGGCATCACCAACCAGCGCGAGACCACCGTCCTCTGGGACAAGAACACCGGTGAGCCGGTCCACAACGCCATCGTCTGGCAGGACACCCGCACCGACGCGCTCTGCAAGGAGCTCGGCCGCAACGTCGGCCAGGACCGCTTCCGCCGGGAGACCGGTCTGCCGCTGGCCTCGTACTTCGCCGGCCCGAAGATCCGCTGGCTGCTCGACAACGTCGAGGGCCTGCGCGAGCGCGCCGAGCGCGGCGAGATCCTCTTCGGCACGATGGACTCCTGGGTCATCTGGAACCTCACCGGCGGCGTCAACGGCGGCCACCACGTCACCGACGTCACCAACGCCTCGCGCACCATGCTGATGAACCTCCACAACCTGGAGTGGGACGACAAGATCCTGGCGTCGATGGACATCCCGGCGGCCGTGCTGCCGGAGATCAAGTCGTCCGCCGAGGTCTACGGCCACACCGCCGGCGGCGTGCTGGCCGGCGTCCCGGTCGCCTCGGCGCTCGGCGACCAGCAGGCCGCGCTCTTCGGCCAGACCTGCTTCGCGCAGGGCGAGGCCAAGTCCACGTACGGCACCGGCACCTTCATGCTGATGAACACCGGCCACGAGCCGGTCAACTCCTACAACGGGCTGCTGACCACCGTCGGCTACCGGATCGGCGACCAGCAGCCGGTCTACGCTCTGGAGGGCTCGATCGCCGTCACCGGTTCGCTCGTCCAGTGGATGCGCGACCAGATGGGCCTGATCAACAGCGCGGCCGAGATCGAGACCCTGGCCAGTACGGTCGAGGACAACGGCGGCGCCTACTTCGTGCCGGCCTTCTCCGGCCTGTTCGCCCCCTACTGGCGCTCCGACGCGCGCGGTGTCATCGCGGGCCTGACCCGTTACGTCACCAAGGCGCACATCGCCCGCGCCGTTCTCGAGGCCACCGCCTGGCAGACCCGCGAGATCACCGACGCCATGACCAAGGACTCCGGCGTCGACCTGACCGCACTCAAGGTCGACGGCGGCATGACCTCCAACAACCTGCTGATGCAGACCATCTCGGACTTCCTGGACGCACCCGTGGTGCGCCCGATGGTCGCCGAGACCACCTGCCTCGGCGCTGCCTATGCGGCCGGTCTGGCCGTCGGCTTCTGGTCCAGCACCGACGAGCTGCGCGCCAACTGGCGCCGGGCCGCCGAATGGACCCCCCGCATGGACGCGGCCATCCGTGACCGCGAGTACAAGAACTGGCTCAAGGCCGTGGAGCGGACCATGGGCTGGCTCGACGACGAGAGCTGACGAGGAGCACAACATGAGCACCCTGCAGAGCGTCCCGGCCCTCGGGACGCACCCGGCCAACGGTTCGAACCCGAGCCGCGCCGAGACTCGGGAGCAGCTTTCCAAGGCGACCTATGACCTCCTGGTGATCGGTGGCGGCATCCTGGGCATCTCCACCGCCTGGCACGCCGCGCAGGCCGGACTGCGGGTGGCCCTGGTGGACGCCGGCGA
>NZ_JBEZMM010000025.1:0-121842 GCF_040652715.1 Streptomyces sp. NPDC048196
GGTGTGGAGCCTAGACACCTCCACCACACCGGAGGTCTTCGCCATGATCAAGACCCAGCGACCGTTAACAACGCTCGTGATCAATACACCTAGGGAGGGTTCGAACGGATCCCGTAGGGGTCGCGAGGGCCCCCTGCGGGTCCACAACCGTGAGGAGAGGGGCGGTATTCCGGCGCCCGCACGCGACACGGCCCGGGCCGGGCCCGCACGCGACAGGGCGCGGCCCATACGCGACACGGCCGGGCCCGCACGCGACCCGGCGCGGCCCACACGCGGCCCGGCCCGGCCCGCACGCGACCCGGCGCGGTCCGCACGGACAGGGCGCGGTCCATACGCGAGACGGCCCGGCCCGCACGGACAGGGCGCGGTCCATACGCGACACGGCCCGGCCCGCACGCGACACGGCGCGGCCCGCACGGACAGGGCGCGGCCCACACGCGGCCCGGCCCGGCCCGCGCGCCACAAGGCCCGGCCCGCACGCGACCCGGCGCGGTCCGCACTCCACGCACGCACGCTGCCCCCGGCCGGAAGTCCGGCCGGGGGCAGTGTGCGTGTGTTCTTACGCGGGTGGCTCCCTGGGGGCTCAGCCCGCCAGCTCGACGTCGGAGGAGCCCGACGTGCCCGAGGCAGCGGCTCCCGTCGCCTCGGCGTCGTCCGCCGCGGCGCGCGGGGCCGGGAGCTTGATCAGGCCGGCCGCGGCGGCTGCGGTGCGGGGGGCCGGGGCCACGGTGCGCTCCTCCTGCGGCAGCGGCTCGGGGGTCGTTTCCTGGCCGAGGAAGACCCGGCGGACCACGCGCTCGGCGGCGTGCCCGTCGTCCCACTGGCAGAACCGCGCGCGGAACGCGGCGCGCAGCTCGGTGGCCCGCTCGTCGTCCCAGCGGCCGCTGCGGAAGGCGTCGATCAGCTCGTCCTCGGAGGTGGCGAGCACGCCCGGGGTGTCGCCCGGCTTGCCCGACAGCAGGTCGAAGGTGACACCGCGGGAGCGGACGTAGGTGTCCCAGTCGTCGGCGTAGTTGATGATCGGCCGGTCGAGGTTGGCGTAGTCGAACATGATCGACGAGTAGTCGGTGACCAGGGCGTCGGCGGCCAGGCACAGTTCCTCGACGACCGGGTGGCCGGAGACGTCGATGATCGCGCCGCGCTCCTGGAGCTCCTGGAGGCGGGCGTCCTGGTCGTAGAAGTAGTGGGTGCGCACCAGCAGGACGAAGTCCTCGCCGAGCTCGCGGGAGATCTTCTCCAGGTCCAGCCGCGGCACGTAGCCGACCTGGTAGTCGCGCATGGTCGGTGCGTACAGGATCGCGGTCTTGCCGGGGGCGACGCCCAGGCGCTCGCGGATGTCCAGGACGTCCTGGGCGCTCGCCCGGTAGTAGACGTCGTTGCGGGGGTAACCGGCGTCCAGCGACTCGAAGTTGCAGGGGTAGACCCGCTCCCACTGCTCGGTGGTGTGCTGGTTGGAGGAGAGCGAGTAGTCCCAGCGGTCGGCGCGGGCCAGCAGCTTGCGGAAGCTCATGCCCTTGGCGGCGGCCGGGTAGCGCTTCTGGTCGACGCCCATCGACTTCAGCGGGGTGCCGTGGTGGGTCTGGAGGTGCACCTGGCCCTCGCGCTTGACCACGCCGTCCGCGAAGTTCACGTTGTTGACGAGGTACTTGGCGCGGGCCATGACCTCCCAGTAGCGCGGCGAGTTCAGCACGACGTGGTCGACGCCGGCCGGTATCTCGCCGGAGTCGGCCAGCTGCTGCTTGACGACCCACACGCCGTGGACGTGCGGGGCGAGCTCCTTGGCCTTCTCGTAGATCGCCAGCGGGTTGCAGGCCGGCAGCCGGTTCCAGTAGGCGGAGTAGACCGCGAGGTTCTCGTCCAGCGGCTGCCGCAGCAGGGCCTGGTAGCGCAGGTCCATGGCCTTCTTCTTGGCCTGGCGGACCTTCTTGCCGGCGTGCTTGCGGACCGTGCGCTGCACCTTGCCGGCGACCTTGAGGCCGGCCAGCGCCGGGTAGGCGTCCTTGGCGAGCAGCGCGTACTTGCCGCCGGCCACGCCGCCGGGGCGGACGAAGCCGGCCGGCAGCCGCCGGCGGTAGTCGCGGGCGGCGCGGTGGAAGAACTCGGCGGTGGCGTTCTGCGGCAGCCGGCCCGGCTTGTCCAGGACCGTCAGGTAGTGGTCGATCATCTTGCGGAACATGTGCGGGCGCCAGCGCGACAGCTCCGGGTGGGCGTCGAGGTAGCCGAAGACCCGCTCGTACTGGTCGAAGACGTCGAAGTGCTTGCGGCTGGTGGTGCGCAGGATGTTGCCGCCCTGCCGGCGCTGGCGGTAGTGCAGGCAGACCCGGTCGAGGACCGCGATGGACTTCGCGGTGATCAGGGTGCAGAACGTCCAGGGGGCGTCCTCGTAGTAGCCGACCGGGAAGGTGAAGCCGTGCTCCTCGACGAAGTCGCGGCGGTAGGCCTTGTTCCAGACGATCTGCAGCAGGTCGAGGATCTCGGGGCGCTCGGCGAGGGTGAAGCTGGGGGCGCCGGACTCGTCGAGCCGGTCGGCGAGGAGGTTGCGGCGGACCGAGCCGTCCCAGTAGGTCCGGGCGTAGTCGAAGATCAGGATCTCCGGGCCGCCGGTGGCGTCCAGCCGCTCCGCCAGCGCACCGAGCGCGCCCGGCGTGAGGGTGTCGTCGCTGTCCAGGAAGAGGACGTACTCACCGCGGATCTTCTCCAGGCCGGCGTTGCGGGCCAGGCCGAGGCCCACGTTCTCCGGCAGGTGCAGGACCTGCACGCGCTCGTCGCGGGCGGCGTACTCGTCGAGGATGGCGCCGCTGCGGTCCGGTGAGCAGTCGTCGACGGCGATCACCTCGAAGTCCGTGAAGTCCTGCGCCAGCACCGAATCCATGCACTCGCGCAGGAAGCCCTGCACTCTGAAGACGGGCACGATGATGCTGAAGCGGGGTACGACAGGGTCGAGGACTGTCTCGGACATGCGGTGCTTACTCCTCGTGACGAGCTGAGTACAGAACGCAAAAAAGCCCCAAAGGGGTTCCTTGCATTGTCAGCCCTCCTGACCGCTGTTCACCCGAAAAGGTTGTTGTTCGTAACCTGAAAGTTCTGTGGCGCTCATCACGGATGCGGGTAAGTGGCGAATTTTCGGACGGGCCGAATGCCGCCCGGGCACCGCTTCCGGACGAGCGGGACAGGCGGAAGACCCCGGCGCGCCGAATACTGAGGACGTGTCACCGCCGCGCCCGCCCCGTGTCACCCGCCGCCGGCTGCTCCAGCTCACCGGCGGCGGGCTGCTCGCCGCGGCGGCCGGCACCGGCGTCTGGGCCCACCTCGCCGACGAGGGCCCACCGACGGGCGAACCGGCCGGCTCCGGTCCGCCCCTGGTCGACCCGGCGGACCAGTCCTTCCTGCACGTCATCGCCCACCCGGACGACGGCCTGTACTTCATGAACCCCGACCTGGAGCAGGCCGTCCGCGCCGGGGCCCGCTCGGTCACCGTCTGCCTCACCGGCGGCGAGTCCGACGGACACAACGTCAGCAGGCACGCCGCCTACGCCGACCGGGTCCCCAGGAACCGGCCCGCGTTCGCCCGGGCCCGCACCAACGGGCTGCGCGCCGCGCACGCCGAGATGGCCCTCGGCGACCCCGCCGCGCCCTGGCACCTGACCGCGATATCCCTGCTCCCCGACTTCCAGGCCGAACTCCACACCCTCCAGGCCGCCCCGAACCAACAGCTGCTGTTCCTGGAGCTGGTGGAGGCCCGGGCCGTCTGGCAGGCCCGCGCCACCAGCCTGCGCGGCCTGTGGCTCGGCGCCACGCCCTTCCTGCCCACGCTGCGCCCGGCCGGCTCACCCGTACGGCACCAGTTCCTCTACCGCCGCGAGCAGGTCGTCGCGGCCCTGGTGGCGGTGCTCGACCGGGCCCGCCCCACGGTGGTACGCACCCTGGACCCCAACGCGGTGCACTCCCGCAAACGGCCGCCGGCCGGCCCGGACCGCGACCCCCGGCTGGCCGGGCTGCGCTACTACGACCACCAGGACCACACCGCCTCCGCCTACTTCGCGCAGGCCGCGCTGGCCGCCTACCGGCCGCGCGGCGGCCGCCCGCCCATCGTGGAGAACTACCTCGGCTACGAGGCGGACGCGCTGCCCAACGACGTCGACCCGAAGGCCGCCCGGCGCAAGGCCCGGCTGCTGTCGGTGTACGGCTGGGCCGACCACCGCCGCTGCGGCGACCCGGCCGGCTGCGGCGACCGCAAGGTCGGCGGCTCGGCGCTGGACGGCGGCTCCCGCAACTGGACCCGCTCCACCCGGCTGCGCGCCCCCGGCTCCAACGCCTGGCTCCGGCCCGCGCAGGACGGCCGGCTGGTGGCCTTCGCGGTGCTCGGCGGCACCGCGTACTGCTGGGCCGAGACCCGGCCCGGCAGCGGCCGGTTCGGGGCGCCGGTGCCGGCCGGCGGCACCATGCTGCAGGGGCAGATCCACGCGGTGCGCCGCCCCGACGGGCCGCTGCAGCTGTTCGCCTCACGCACGGTGCTGCCGGGCCGTACCGCCGTGCACCGCCGCGAGCTGATGACCGCGGCCCAGCGCGGCACCGCCCCGGACGGCACACCGCTGTTCGGCCGCTGGGAGTCGCTGGGCTCGCCGGACCCGGACCCGGAGCGCTCGCTGGAAATCGGCTTCCCGGCCGCGGTGGCCGCCCCGGACGGCACGGTGCACGTCTTCGTCCGCACCTGGGACGGCAACGTCGCGCACCGCGCGGGCCCGGGCGGCACGGGCTTCACGCCGTGGGAGCGGCTGGAGGGCACGGTCAGCACCCTGAAGGCGTCCCCGCAGGTCGTCGACGGGCTGGACGCCTGTGTGGACTCCGACGGGCTGATCCACGTGGTCGCGCCGGGCATCGGGACGGTGGCGCACTGGGTGTCGAAGGAGGCCGGGCGGACACCGCGGCCGGCCGCGGCCACCGGGCTGCCGCAGCCGGGCGGCCCGGTCAGTCTCGTCCCGCTGGCCGACGGCGTGGTGCGGGCCGTCTACCGCCGCTCGGTCACCGCGCAGGTGCTGATCGCCGAGCGGCACCGGCGGATCGGCGGCTGGCGGGTGGCGGCGCAGTGCGCGCCGGTCGGCGGCTACGGGCGGGTGGCGGCGGCCCCGGTGGGCCACGGGGACCGGATGGTGCTGGCGGCCCGGGACGACACCGGGGAGGTGCGGACGGCGATGGCCCAGGACGCCCCCAAGCCCTGGCAGCCGGGCCGGGTCTCGCACTCCGCGGCGGCCGGCGTCGCGCAGGACGCCGCCGGGCGGGCGGTGGTGGTCGCGCTGGGCACCGACGGCCGGCTCTACGCGGCCCGGCAGACGTCGGTGGGGCAGACCGCGCTGTTCGGCGCCTGGCGGCCTCAGGCCGGATCGCCGGAGCGGACCGGCGCGGCCCCGGCCTGACCGGCGGCGTCCCGTGCGGGGTCGGTGGCCGGGCCGCATTCCGGGCCGCATGCAGGGCCGGATGTCGCGTCGGCTGTCGCGTCGGCTGTCGCGCCGGCCCGGGCGGGCGGCCGCAGGATCCGCCGCGAGACCAGGTAGCCGGCCGGCAGCGCGAAGGCGGCGGCGGCCAGCGGCGCCAGCGTGCTGTTCATCCCGCACCAGCCGACCAGCGCCACCAGCCCGGCGCTCTGCATGCCGTAGTTGGTGACCTGGGTCAGCGGGAACAGCAGGAACTTCTTCCAGGTCGGGCGGGTGCGGTAGGTGAAGTAGGTGTTGAGCAGGAACGAGCCGGTCATGCTCAGCGCGAAGGCGAGACTGTAGGCGGCGAAGTACGGCAGCAGGCGGTGCAGCGGCAGGTAACAGGCGTAGAACGTCGCGGTGTTGACCCCGCCGACGGCGGCGAAGCGCACCGGCTGGGCGAAGCGCCCGCCCACCGACCGGCCGGCCATCAGCCGGCCTGCGACCCGGCGGTGGCGGCGTCCGCGGGCCCGGCGGCGGCGCTCAGCGCGGCCTCGGCGGCGTTGCCCTCCTTGACCAGGTAGTGCGGGCGCCGCTTGGCCTCGTGGTAGATCCGGCCGATGTACTCGCCGATCAGCCCGAGCATCACCATCTGCAGCCCGCCCAGGCCCACGACGATCGCCACCAGCGTCACATAGCCGGGCGCGGTGACCCCGCCGACGACGGCCGCCGCGACGATCCACAGGGTGTACAGCCCGGCGAGCCCGGCGAGGCCCAGGCCGGCGTAGATGGCCAGCCGCAGCGGCCGGCTGTTGAAGGAGAGCATCCCGTCGATGCCGTAGTTGACCAGCGCGCCGAGCCGCCATTTGGTCTCGCCGGCCTCCCGTACCGCGTTGCGGTAGTCGAAGGTGACGGTGTCGAAGCCGATCCAGGAGAACAGGCCCTTGGAGAAGCGGTTGTACTCCGGCAGCGCCAGCATCGCGTCCACCGCCTTGCGCGACAGCAGCCGGAAGTCCCCGACGCCGTCGGCGAGTTCGACGTCCACCCAGGTGTTGACGGCCCGGTAGTAGCAGCGGCTCAGCGCGGACCGCAGCCGCCGCTCGCCGTCCCGGCTGCGCCGCGCGACGACCTGGTCGTGGCCCAGCTGGTAGAGGTCGAGCATCTTCCCGATGAGGTCCGGGGGGTGCTGCAGGTCGGCGTCCATGAGGATCACCGCGTCGCCGGTGGCCGCCCGCAGACCGGCCAGCATCGCGGGCTCCTTGCCGAAGTTGCGGCTGAACGACAGGTAACGGGTGGTGCCCCGGTGCTGCTGGGCCAGGCCGCGCAGCCGGGCCAGGGTGCCGTCGGTGCTGCCGTCGTCGACGTAGCACAGCTCGTGGGCGACGCCGAGGCGGGCGAGGACCGCCCGGACCGCCTCGTCGAAGCGGGCCAGTACGGCCTCCTCGTTGTAGCAGGGGACGACGATGGAGAGCTTCATCCGCGGGTCTCCTTGGTGGTGCGACGCCGGGGCCGGCCGCGGCCCCGTAGCTGACCCCCCACCGCCACCGCCCCGGCCGCCAGCCCCGCGGCCCCGCTCGCCGCCAGCCCCGCACTCAGGCCCGGCGGCACGTAGGTGCAGGTCAGCCGGGTCGCGCCGGGCCGCAGCGGAACCGTCAGCAGCCCGCCGTACGACGCCGGCGCGCGCCGCGGCCCGCCGTCCACCGCACAGCCCCACCCCCGGACGGCCGGCAGCGCCAGCACCGCGTGCCCCCACCTGCCGCGCGGCAGGTGGGCCGTCAGCCGGTGCCCGCCGGCGGACAGCGCCACCGGCCCGCGCAGCGCGCGCACCGCCCGGTCCAGCGCGCCCGGCGGCAGACAGCCCAGCGGGCGCGCGGGCAGCCACTGGCGGCCCCGGCCGATGAACCGCACCGCGACCGTCCCGTCGTCCGGCACCCGCCCCAGCACCCGTACCGGGTTGGCGGTGGTGTCCGCCCGGCCGATGCCCTTGGTGCGGGTGCCCAGCCCGCTGACCTGGCCCCAGAACCAGGGCGCGTACCAGACGACGGTGCCGCCGGGGGTGCAGCGGGCGGTGAAGGTGGTGCCCGCGCCGTTCGGGCCGGCCAGGGGGGCGGCCGCGGCGGGCAGCGCGGACGGCGGCAGCAGCCAGCCGCCGCGCCCGCGCACCGGCGCGGTGCCCGCGGTGGGCGTCAGCTCCGGCACCTCGTAGACCGCCGTGCCCAGCACCCGTTCCTGGCGCGCGAACACGCTCTCCGGGCCGCGGGGCGGGGCCGCCAGGCGGCTGCGTACGGTCAGCAGCGGGGCCGGCGCCGGGCGGGCGCGGTCCACGGTGAAGGCGCCGCGGGGGTCCTGCGGCGCGGGCAACAGCGAGCTGCTGACGCCCATCAGGGCCCGGCCCACCGGGTCCTCGAAGCTGAGGGTGTGACGGCCCCTCATGTACCAGCCGGCGCCCAGGCCGGCGAGGGCGCGGGCGGTGGCCGCGGGCACGTAGCTGCTGTAGTAGGCGCCGCCCTCGCCGCCGAGCAGCAGCGGGTCGTTGTTGGCGAACTCGTGCGGCCCCGGGTCGGTGCGCGAGCGCGGCCAGTCGTCGCGTGCGGCGAGCCCGGCACGGGCCGTCAGGGACCCCCGGGTCATGGTGATCTTGGGCCGGAACCAGGCGATCTTGCCCCGTACGGCCGTCACCGAGAACACCGTGTACGCCGAGGTGAGCAGCACCGTGCCGGCCAGTGCGGCGGTGAGTGCGGTCCGCCGCCCGGTCCGGTCGCCGGCCGAGGGCAGCGCCGCCGGCGCCGCCAGCGCGACCAGCGCCGCCAGGGCCGCGGTGCCGCCGCCGGCCACCAGCAGCCAGGTGGCCGCACCGACCGCGCCCTGGTCCCGGCAGGCCCACGCCAGCAGCGCCACCAGCGCCCCGCCGACGGCCAGTTCGCCGGGCCGGGGCCGGTGCGCCAGCGCCAGCCAGGAGATCATCACCAGGATCCCGCTGAGCACGAACGCGGCCCGGTACGGGCTGCCGTTGGGCAGCGCCAGCCCGTGCCACAGCAGGATCGTCGGCCTCCAGACGAACGAGGCGGCCACCCCCAGCGCCAGCGCGTACCAGGCGGTCCGGGCCCGCACCGGCACCGCCCGGACGAACGGGAAGGCGGCGACCAGCAGCAGCCCCGGCATGCCGACGAAGATGTTGGGCGTGGGCACCTGGCCGTGGCCGCCGGGCAGCAGCTGCGCCAGCTGGTACAGCACGGTGGGCCGTTCCTCGTAGGAGACCGGGGGAGCGGGCTGGGCCGCCTGGCTGGCCCGGAGGGTGACGGTCAGGACGGGCGCCGCGAGCCCGATGCCGGTCAGCGCCGCCGTTACCGCCCGGCCGGCCGCCCGCAGCCGCGCGCCCGGCGGCGTCCCGGCCGCCGTGGCCAGCCGCACCGCCAGCACCAGGCCGGTCGCCAGGGTGGCCATCGCCGCCGTGTAGAAGTTGCCCGCCCAGGCCAGGGCGACCAGCAGCGCCGCGGCCACCCAGCGGGTGCGCCGCAGGCACCAGTCGGCGGCGATCCCCAGCAGCGGCAGCGCCACCGGCCCCCACATCCACATCGGGTCCGCGGCACCGTCGTTCAGCACCCAGGCGCACAGCGCGTAGCCCACCGACAGAAGCGCCCGCAGCGTCCCGGAGCCCGGGTGCAGCCGGCCGAGGAGGACGGTCATCAGGGCGGCGGCCAGGCCGATGCTGCACAGCGTGACCAGGAAGACCGGAAGGTCGGCCAGCTCGCGCGGGAAGAGGCCCACGAGCAGCGAGAACGGGTTCATCAGATACGTGACGAAGTCCGCGAGGAACGGCACTCCGTACCCGCTGCTCCAGTTGAAGAACAGATCGCCGGTGGTCCGTCCGTGCAGCAGGTCCCACAGCCGGGCGTGGAAGGGCACGAATTGGTTGCCGAGGTCGTTGACGGCGCGCGAGCGCGGCCCGAACGGGTAACTGCCGTACAGGGCCAGCCCCAGGCAGTACGCCACCGTGGACAGCGCCGCCGCCGTGAGGGGGGCGGTCCACCGTCGTGGCGGCCGGTCCGCCGCCGGGCGGTCCGCCCCGGGCAGCGGCCGGACAACCTCCCGGGGCCGGACCGCCTCTTGGGGGGTGGCGGGCGTCGGGGCCACCGGCACTCCTCCACGGTCGGCGAACGTTCAGTCAACGTTATATGTCTTAATAGTCTGTTTTGCCTCGCTGGAGTGCTGCATATGCCGAGGGACACCGAGGACAACCCCCGCACCACACCGATGACCCGCACCGCCCCGGCCGTCTCGGTGATCGTGCCGGTCCACAACACGCTGCCCTACCTCGACCGCTGCCTCGGCTCCGTCTTCGCCCAGACCCTCGACCCGCACCGCATCGAGATCATCGCCGTCGACGACGGCTCCACCGACGGCAGCGCCGACCGGCTCACCGACACCGCCCGCCGCAACCCCCGCCTGACCGTCGTCCACCAGCCCCCCTCCGGCGGCCCCGGCAAACCCCGCAACACCGGCCTCGCCCGGGCGAGGGGCGACTACGTCTTCTTCCTCGACTCCGACGACCACCTCGGCCCCGAAGCCCTCGACCGCCTCACCCGCATGGCCCAGACCCACGGCTCCGACGTCGTCTACGGCCGCATCGTCGGCGCCGACGGCCGCGCCGCCCCCGTCGACCTGCGCACCACCAGCCCCGCCGTGTCCGTCTTCGACTCGCCCGTCTACTGGTCCCTCGCCGCCTACAAACTCTTCCGCCGCGCCTTCCTCGAAACCCACCACCTGCGCTTCGTCGAGGGCCGCCTGCTCGGCGAGGACCTCCCCTTCGGCATCGCCGCACTGCTGCGCGCCCGCACCGTCTCCGTCCTCGCCGACTACGACTGCTACTACCTCCACGGCCGCGCCGACGACAGCAACGCCAGCCGCCAGGACATCGACTGGCCCGACTACCTCCACTACATCGGCGGCGTCCTCGACACCGTCGCCGCCGAGGTCCCGCCCGGCCCCGACCGCGACAAACTGATGACGCGTCACTTCCACGGCGAGATCCTCATGCCCTTCGGCGCGGCCTACCTCGCCCGCACCCCCGCCGGCCGCCGCCGCATGACGGCCGCCGCCCGCCCCCTCGTCCGCCGCCACCTCACCGACCGGATACGCGCCGCCCTGCCGCCCCGCCTCCGGCTGCGCGCCCACTGCCTCGACGCCGGCCTCGACGACGCCCTGACCGCCGTCGTCCGCGCCGACACCGGCCCGGCCCCCACCGAGGTCGACCCCGACGGCCGCATCCACGCCCGCTACCCGTACTTCCGCGACCCCCACCACCCGCTGCCCGACGCCACCTACGACCTCACCGACCGCGTCGTGCTGCGCCAGCGACTGACCGGCTGCCACTGGACCGGCACCGTCCTCCACCTGACCGGCACCGCCGCCCTGCCGCACCTCCACACCACCGCGGTCACCCTCGTCCTGCACCGCGCCGGCGCCATCCACCGCCTCCCCGCCCACTACGCGGACGGCCACTGGCGGGCGGCACTCGACCCGGCCACCGCGGCCGGCGGCGCGCCCCTCACCGACGGCCTCTGGGGCCTCAAGATCGACGTCACCGGACGCGGCACCACCACCGACGGCGACCGGGGACCGGCCGTGCACCGCGCGGCCTGGCTCGTCCTGGAATGCACCCCGCCCGCCGCCGACCTCGCCCCGCGCCCCGTGCCGCCCGGCCCGGCCACCGCCGCACTGTTCCTCTCCGACCCGCACGGCCACCTCCACCTGCGGCTGGCCGCCCCGGCATGAGCCGCCACACCGTGCAGGGGCCGCCCGGCGGGAGCACTCTGGTAGGAGCGGTTCCGGAGGTGATGGTGATGCTGCAGACAGCTGTCGGATGGCACGTCGAGATGGAATTCGAGGAGGACACCCACCGCACGCGCGCGGCCGCCCTCGTGCGGCTCCCGGACGGCACCGAGGTCCGGTCCCACGGGTACGCCAGCCGCCACCCCGCCGACTCCAACCAGCCGCGGGTCGGCGAGGAGGTCGCCGGGGCCAGGGCGCTCAACGACCTGGCGATGAAACTGCTGACCAAGGCCCACGACGAGATCGACGAGGCGTCCGGGCGGACGTCGTACCCGCTGACGACCCGCTGACCGCCCGCCGGGCCGAGCCCGCGGCGGGCCGAGCCCGCGCAGCGCCGGGTCGAGCCCGCGCAGCGCCGGGGCCCGCGGCGAGCCGGGGCCCGCCGGCCGGCCGCGGGATCACGCCGGCCGGCCGTAGGTCACACCCGGGGGCGGATCAGGCCTCCGGGTGGTGGTGCCGCCAGCCCGCCCACGCCGACGTGACCATGTCCCGCACGTCGTGCCGGGCCTTCCAGCCCAGCTCCGCGGCGATCCGGTCGGCGGCCGCCACCACCCGCGCCGGGTCACCCGGCCGGCGCGGCGTCACCTCGGGCGTCACGCCCTCGTAGCCGGTGACCTCCGCGATCAGACGGATCAGCTCGCGCACCGAAACGCCCTCGCCGCGCCCGATGTTCAGCGTCAGGTCCCGCACCGGGCCCGGCCCGGCCAGCTTCCGGGCCGCCGCCACATGCGCCTCGGCGAGATCGGCGACATGGATGTAGTCGCGGATGCAGGTGCCGTCCGGCGTGTCGTAGTCGTCACCGAAGATCCGCGGCGCGGCACCCGCCGTCAGCCGCTCGAACACCATCGGCACGATGTTGAAGACCCCCGTGTCGGCCAGCTCCGGGGCGGCCGCACCGGCCACGTTGAAGTACCGCAGACAGGCCGTGGAAATGCCGTGCGCCTTCCCCACCGCCCGCGCCATCCACTCCCCGACCAGCTTCGTCTCCCCGTACGGGTTGATCGGCACACACGGCGTGTCCTCGGTCACCAGCTCCACGTGCGGCATGCCGTAGACCGCCGCCGACGACGAGAACACCAGCCGGCCCACCCCGCCCGCCGCCATCGCCTCCAGCAGCGTCTGCAGCCCGTGCACGTTCTCCCGGTAGTACAGCAGCGGCATCTCGACGGACTCGCCGACCTGCTTCTTCGCCGCCAGATGCACCACATCGGTCACCCCGTGCTCCGCGATCGCCGCATCCAGCAGCGCACGGTTCAGCGTGGAACCCACGACCAGCGGCACGCCCTCGGGGATCCGGGCGGCCACGCCCGTCGTCAGGTCGTCGAGCACGACGACCCGCTCGCCCGCCTGCCGCAGGGCCCGTACGACATGGGAGCCGATGTAACCGGCACCACCCGTGATCAAGTAAGACATGACGCCCATCCTAGGAGGGGAAACACGCGGACAACGGACAACGGACAACGGTCCACGGCCGACGGACGACGACAAGGTCAGCGGCGCAGCCGGCGCGCCGCGATCCGCCAGACGCTGCGCAGCCCCGACGCCACCCGCAGCGACAGCGCACCACCCGTCGTCGCATACGGCTGCACCAGCAGCACCGCATGCCGCCGGTTCGGCAGCACCCGCCGCCGCAGACCCGGCCCGGTGGCCCGCAGCGCGGCCCGGAAACCCGCCCCGTCGGCACAGCTCACCCGCGCCATCAGATCCCACGGCTCCGGATCGGCCGCCGCCTCGCCGCCCCGCTCGGTCAGCGCCTCCAGATCCAGCACGACCTCCGCCGTCCAGCACACCGTCGCACCGCCCGGGCCGCCCGCGGCGGCCCGGGTGAGGGCCGCGGTGTGCACCGGGCCCCGCCGGTCGTCCCGGCGCCGCCGCAGCTCCACATCGATGCTCTCCGGCCCCGCCGCCGCCAGCCGCCCGTACAGATCGTGCACCCGCAGCCGCAGCACACTGCGGCCGCCCACCGAAGGCTCCGCGTCGATCGTCACCGGCAGCCGGCCTATCGGCTTCGTCCCCAGCGCGTCCAGCTCCACCTCGGGCAGGTCCGGCGACCACACCGCCCGCCCGTCGGCCTCCGCGTACGGCGGCAGCAGCCGCCCCGGACGGCTCGCCAGCTGCGTGATCCGGTCCAGGTCCCGCGGCGCCGGCGACGCCAGCACCACCCGCGCCAGCCACCGCGCCGGCGCCCGCGCCGCCCGCAGCGCCGCCTCGTCGAAATCCCCCAGGTACTCCCGGGTCAGCCGCCACCACTCCGCCCGGTAGTCCGCACCGCGGGTGTGCAGCTCCCGCACGTACATCCGCAGGTCATGATCGAGGAACTTGGTGGCCGCCGCCTGCGCCAGCACCTCCAGTCCCGCCTCCCGGAAGATCTCCACACTCGCCCGGTGCGCCGCGATCCGCGCCGCCCAGTTCGCGACGTCCTTGCGGTTCAAGGAGATCGACTGCCGCGCCGCCGACCGGCGCACATGCCAGACGTAGACACTGTCCGGCACCGTCGCGATCCGCGGCGCCGCCGCCAGCACCCGCGCGGTGAACACGAAGTCCTCGTACGTGAACCGGCCCTCCGGGAACACGATCGCGTGCTTCGCCAGGAACTCCCGCTCGTACAGCTTGTTCACACACAGCGTGTCCCGCACCAGCTGCGGACTGGCCTCCGCGGACTCGTGCACCGCCGCCTCCCGGTACAGCCCCGGCTGCCACGGCACGTCCCGCCGCGCCGGCAGCTCCCGCCGCACGCACGCACCCGACACCACCGGCGCGTCGTACCGCAGCGCCGCCGACAGCAGCGCCCGCACCGCACCCGGCGGCAGCACGTCATCACTGTCCAGGAACATCACGAACCGGCCCGTCGCGGCCTGCAGCCCCTCGTTGCGGGGCGTGCCGCAACCACCGCTGTTCTCGCTGCGGTGGATCACCCGCAGCCGCGGCTCGGTACGGGCCAGCTCGTCCAGGGCGGCGCCGGTGCCGTCGGTGGAGGCGTCGTTCACCGCGATCACCTCGGTGACCGTGTCACCGGGAGCCTCCTGGGCGAGCGCGGAACGCACCGCATCACCGACATGGCCGGCATCGTTGAACGCGATGACGACGATGCTGACCTGCGCGGAGGGCGTGATGGTGGGCCCCGGCAGCTGCTCAGGGGCTTCTTTCACAGTCACTAAATCTACATTTCGTGTCGACAGCATCTCTTGGCGCGAGCGGGATCCGAACCCATATCCGATGGGTCAGAGGGCGAAACCCGCCGAGCGGTTGCACTCCTCGCCCCGCTTTTCCGCCGTATTGCCGTCTCGTGACCGGGCAGAGCACCGGGCTCGGGTGCGCAAGGCCCCGCCAGCCCGCCGCGGACCCCTGCACATGCTGTAACGACGCGAATGGCGTGCGATGCCGATCCGCGCACCATCACTTGCCGCGGACCGGCAACCCTCACCGCTCCATCACGTCCGCGACCCGTCCCGCCGCACCACCGTCGTCCCGGTGACAGAACATCGCCCGGAAATCCGCGTACGCCCCGGCACTCGCCTTTGCCACCGCCCCCAGATCACCCAGCGCCTCGACCAGCTCACCCGTCGACGACAGCAACGGCCCCGGCACCCGCGCCTCGAAATCCAGCGTGAACCCGCGCAGCACGTCCCGGTAATGCGGCAGGTCCGGCGTCAGGAACAGCATCGGCCGGCCCGTGTTCGCGAAATCCACCGCCAGCGACGAATAGTCCGTCACCAGCACATCCGCCACCAGCAGCAACTCCATCGCGTCCGGATACGCCGACACGTCCACCGCGAACGGCGCAAGATGCCCCGGCAACCGGTCCGCGACCAGCGGATGCCCCCGCACCAGCAGCACATGCCCGTCGCCCAGCTCCCGCCGCGCCAGCTCCACGTCCAACGGCAGCGGCAGCCGGTGGTGCCGCGCGTCGTACGCCACGTCGTCCCGCGGCGTCGGCGCGTACAGCACCACCCGCCGGCCCGGCTCCAGCCCCAGCCGCTCCCGCACCGCCGCCGCCCGCAACTCCCGGTCCGCCGCGAACAGCACATCCGTCCGCGGCAGCCCCGTCTCCAGCACCCGCCCCGCGAAGCCCAGCGCCGACCGCAACACCTGCGTGCTGTGCCCGTTCGGCGACAGCAGCACGCTCCACTGCCGGCTCACCCGCGGCCGCGGCGCCAGATGCGCAAGCCCCGCACACAGCGTTCCCGCCAGATCCGCACCGATCCGCTTCAACGGCGTACCGTGCCACGTCTGCACGATCCGCTGACCGCCGCGCCGCGTGAACCACCACGGCAGATGCGTGTTCGTCACCACCCACCGGCTGTGCGCCAGCGCCCCGTGCCACTCCGCGCTGCCCACCACCACCGCCCGCGCCGTCGCCGGCACCGCCGTCTGCCCGTCCCGCACCGCCCACAGGTGCTCCACGTCCATCCCCCGGCGCACCAGCTCCTCGTGCACCGCCCGCGGCGAATCCCCGTACGACCGGCCACCGAAACTGCTGTACAGCACGGTGTCCCGCAGCGGACGCGAACGGTGCAGCACATAGTGCTGCTCCCGCAGCAGCCGCCGCCGGTACGGGCCCCGGTCCGCGGCCGGCACCGCCGGACCCGCCACCACCAGCACCTCGTCCCCCCGGTGCCGGTCCACCACCAGCGGCTTCCCCCGGACCGTGCACGACGCCGGCAGCCCCGCCAGCACCCGCGGCGCCAGACGCACCGGCGCGTCCAGCGGCGAGCCCACCGCCCCCCGCTCCCGCAGGTGCAGCGACCAGGCGCCCTCCCGCAGCGGCACCGGGCCGGCCAGCGACGGCAACGCCCCCAGCGGCAGCCGCCCGTGGAACCGGCCCTCGTCATGCGTCACCGGGAACGTCAGCTCCGCCGCATGCTCCCCGTGCTTCAGCACCAGCTCCGTCGCGTGCGGTGCCGCCGCCGGCAGCCCGCCCGCCACCAGCAGCGTCCCGTCCGACCGCCACAGCACCCGGTCCGCATACGGCTGCGGCGTCCGGTCGTGCAGCACCAGATCCCCCGCCGGCGAAGCCGCCACCACCAGCTCCCGGCCGTGCGGCAACGGATACGCCACCGGCTCCAGCGCCGGATCACACGCCACCCGGTCCGTCCCGCCGTCCGCCAGCACCAGCTCCGCCAGCCAGCTCTCCGTGTGCGCCGGCGGGATCGCCGCCGGCGCCCCGTCCCGCGGCGGACGCGCCGCCGCCACCGCCTCCGCCAGCACCCGGAACGCCACCCCACCCCCCTCGGCGGCCTCCGCCCCCGCCGGGAACGACACCACCGTGCCCGTTCCCCGATGCGTCAGCCGCAGCCCCGACGGCACCGGCCCCGGCGCCCGCACCGACACCTCCAGCGCACCGGCCGCCACCGACCGGTGCCCCGCCAGCCACCGCGTCCGCCGCGCCACCGACAGCCGCAACCGCCCGTCCTCGTACCACGGCGTCACCCGCACCACGCCCCGCGGCCCCTCGTCCGCCACCTCCGACGCCACCGGCGCCGCCCCCGACCCCGCCTCGGGCGCCAACGGCGACGCCACCCGCACCGCACTCGCCGACGCCAGCACCAGCCCGACCGACCAGTCCCCCTCCTCCCACCGCCCGCCCCGCCGCAACCGCGCCGGATCCACCCGCAGCTCGAACCCCGACCAGTCGTAACAGTGCAGCTCCTGCCCCGACTCCGCGGTCGCCTCCGGCATCGCCACCGTCCGCAGCGGCAGCACGATCCGCCGCCGCCCGCACGACAGCACCGCCGTCCGCACCCCCACCGTGTGCCGGTGCGCCGCATCCACGTTCCGCACGTACGCATGCCCCCGCAGCACCAGCACCCCGTCCCGCCACACCGCCTCCCGCACCCGCGCGCACACCGGGAAGTCCTCCCGGCCCAGCCGCGTCACCCCCGGCGGCAGCTCCAGCGGCGGACTCACCGGCACCACCGCCCGCCGCCGCAACGGCGGCCCCGCCACCGCGAACCCCGCCGGATTCCGCGCCTCGTGCCGCAGCAACGTCAGCAGATCCGCCGCCCGCCCCGCCCGCACCAGATACCACCGCATCCGCAACTCCACCGGCAGCTCCGGAAACACCCGCGGATCCACCCCCGCCAGGAAATCCCGCGCACAGTCCAGGAACGCCGTCCGGGTCTCCGGCGCCGCCCCCGGCAACGCCGCCACCAGATCCGCCAGCCCCTCCGTCAGCTGGAACCGGTCGTAGTCCCGCCGGTACGCCTGCAGCTGCGGCCGCGCCGCCTCACCCAGGAACCGCCGGATCGCCGCCACCGCCGCGAACCGGTCCCGCACCCCCCGCGGATCCGGCCGCCGGTGCCGCGCCGCACCCTCCGGCAGCCGCCAGTAACAGACATGCTCCCGCAGCACGTCCACCGCACCGGCCAGGAAATGCGCCGGCACCGTCACCGCCTCGTCCAGGCACAACTCCCCCTCCGGGAAGGCGAAACCGTGCCGGTCCCAGAACTCCCGGCGGAACACCTTGTTCCGGGCGAAGGAATCCGCCAGCAGCGTCAGATCCTCCGTCACATGCGTCCCCAGCACCGTCTGCCGGCCCGCCGGATGACGCGCCGACTGACTCCGCCCCGCCGCCCCCAGCCGGTACACATTGCCCGTCGCCAGATCCGCCCCCGACCTCTCCAGCACCCCCACCAGATCCTCGTACGCCCGCGGCAGCAGCACATCGTCCGCATCCAGGAACGCCAGATACCCGGTGTGCGGAAAGGCGTGCCGGGCACCGGCGTTCCGCGCCGCACCACACCCCGCCACCTCACCACCCGTCAGGTGCACGATCCGGAACCGCGGATCCCGCTCCGCGACGGCATGCGCCACAGCAGAGGGCGGGCCCGCACCCGCGGGCCCGCCCTCCACCAGCACCACATCCAGTTCCGTCAGCGTCTGCGCCGCCACCGACGCCAGGCACTCCTCCAGATTCCCCTCCGCCCCCGCACCACGAGGAACCGGGACGACGACGGTGAGCCGGGGCTTCATAGACGGACCACGCCCTTCCTGTTTCTTGTGGGCGTTCAACTCACCACCGGCGGCACGGTCACCGGATCTGCGCTGAAAGGGTGAGCCCCCCACCCGCGGCCCCACCCCCCGCCCGCACCCACCGCCCGCCCCGAGACCTTCCGCCCACCGGGTCGGCGCGCCGCGGCCACCCCGCCCCGGCCCATGCCGTAGACCCGAAGCCGTACACCCGTCGCGCAGCGTTACGGCGCCCCCGGCGCCGCGTCCCAGGGAAGGTGACCGCATCCCGATGCCCGGCCGAACCGACAGCCACGCCCCCACCGACAGCCCGGATGCCCAGCCACCCACCGGCGAACCCCGCACCCTCCGCACCCCCCGCCCCACCGGCACCGCCCCCGCCGCCTCCACCGCCCGCCTCCCCGCCGAACCCACCCGCCCCGGCCTCGCCCGCCTGCTGCCCGCCCACACCCCCTACCGCCGGCAACTACGGCGCATCGGCGCCGGCCGCGTCCTGGAAATCGGCTGCGGCGACGGCGACACCCTCGCCGGCTGCACCCCCGGCAGCGTCGGCATCGACCACGACCCCGACGCCGTCGCCCGCTGCCGCACCCGCGGCCTGACCGCCTACACCCCCGACGCCTTCCTCGCCGGCCCGCACGCCCGACCCGGCGCCTTCGACGCCCTCCTGTCCGCCCACGTCCTCCAGCACCTCGACGACGAACAGGCCGAAGAACTCCTCCGCGCCTACGTCCCCTACGTCCGGCCCGGCGGCGGCGTCCTCCTCATCACCCCCCAGGAAGCCGGCCACCGCGCCGGCCCCCCACCCGTCCGCTTCACCGACTTCACCCTGCTGCGTGCCTTCGCCGCCACCGCCGGCCTCACCGTCCGCCGCACCTACTCCCACCCCCTGCCCCGCCCCGCCGGGATGCTGCTGCGCCCCAACGTGTTCGTCCTGGTGGGACAGGTACCGCGATAGGGACGTACCGCGGCAGGGACAGCCAGGCACCGCAGCAGGCGCACGGGGCCGCGCACACGAAAGCCGGGGCGGGCCGCCCCTGAAGGCGGCCCGCCCCGGCTCTCTCCCCGTACAGCGGCTAGCGCCCGCGCGCCCGCCTACGGGCCTTCACGATCGCCCGCGCCACGATCGGCGGCAGCACCTCCCGCGCCACCTTCCGCACCGTCGACCCCGTCGGAACCGGCGCCCGCCGCACCGGCCGCACCACCGGCCCCGACGGCGCCGCCACCACCTCGGGCCGGGCCGCACCCGCCCTGGCCGCCGACGGCGCCGGACGGTGCCGCGACACCGGCTGCACCGGCTCCTTCGCACCCTTCGCGCTCAACCGCACCAGCGGCGCCCCGTTCACGTACTGCACCTCGTGCCAGATGTCACCGCGCTCCGTGATCCACCCCACCAGCGCCTTCTGCAACGGCTCCGGATCACCCCACGTGCCGTAGAACTTCGTGCCCGTGATGCAGACCGGCCGCAGCCCCTCATTGGCGACCGCCTGCCACGTCGCCGCCGCCACCCCCGGACAGTGCTCCGCGCGGTAGTCGTCCAGCACCACCACACCACTGCCGGTCAGCAACTCCCGCACCGCCAGGATGTCCCCGTGCACATGCTCGAACAGATGCGACGCGTCGATGTGCGCGAACCGCACCGAGCCCTTCTCGACGTGCTCGCTGACGATCGAACTCAGCCCCTGCACGATCGTCGGCAACTCGTCGTGGAACGACAGGTAGTTGGCCTCGAAAGCCCGCCGCGTCAGCGACGCGTACGACTTCTTCATCTCCTTGGAGTTCGACGCGTCCTCGGCCGGCGAATCGAAGAGATCGCACACCGTGAACCGCTCACCGGCGCCCAGCCGCGCACCGAGGAAAATCGCGCTCTTCCCCATGTACGCGCCCAGTTCGAGCAGATCACCCGCCTCGGAACGCGCCTTCTGATACGCCAGGAACCAGTCGAACAGCAGCTGATCGGCAGTGAAGAACCAGCCTTTCACCTCGGACAACCGGGCAGGGCGCGGGAGTTGCTCGGCACTCTGGTCTGCGGTGGGGGCAGTCATGTGCGGTCCGTCTCCAGACGGTCGGGAACGTAGGCGGAATGCAACAGGCGAAGCAATGTGGGGGGACACATACAGAACGCATACGGAGTGTGCAGTTATGAACACGCCCGGCCCCGGTGCGGGGCGGCGCACGGGCCCCGCCCACGCAGGGACGGACACACCCTCGTCCGGCACGAAAAACGCGCCGGCGCCGCTACGCAGTCTCCACGACGGAGCCCCGTCGCACCATGCGTTTCACGGCAGTGACCGACATCGTAGGGGGACGGACATGAACGCGGGATAACAACGGCACGACCCGCAATCGACCCCGTACGCCGTACGACACACGGGCCCCGGTCCGCCGCGGCCGCCACCCCTCACACCACCCTCACTTCACCGCGCCCGCCATCACCCCGGACACGAACTGCCGCTGGAACGCGAAGAAAACGATCAACGGCACCACCATCGACAGGAACGCCCCCGGCGCCAGCACATCGATGTTGTTGCCGAACTGCCGCACCTCCTGCTGCAACGCCACCGTGATCGGCGGACGCCCGCTGTCCGCGAAGATCAACGCCACCAGCATGTCGTTCCACACCCACAGGAACTGGAAGATCCCCAACGACGCGATCGCCGGGCCCCCCAACGGCAGCACCACCCGCGTGAACAGCCGCAGCTCACCCGCCCCGTCCAGCCGCGCCGCCTCCAGCAGCTCCCGCGGAATCTCCGCGAAGAAATTCCGCAGCAGGAACACCGCGAACGGCAGGCCGAACGCCGTATGGAACAGCACCACCCCCGCCGTCGTCTCGAACAGCCCCACCGCCCCGAACAACTTCGCCACCGGAATCAGCGCCACCTGCACCGGCACCACCAGCAGCCCCACCACCACCAGGAACCAGCCGTCCCGCCCCGGAAAATCCATCCACGCGAACGCATAACCCGCCAGCGCCCCGATCACCACCACCAGCACCGTCGCCGGCACCGTGATCTCCGCCGTCGTCAGCAGCGAACCCATCACCTTGCCGTTCGACAACAACCGCCCGTAATTGTCGAAAGTGATCTGCGCCGGCTCCGCGAACACCCGCCACCAGCCCGACTCACCGATCCGCTGCGGACTGCGCAACGACGACAACAGCAACCCCACCGACGGCATCAACCAGAACAACGCCACCAGCACCAGGAACACCCGCACCGCACCACCACCGGCCCGCGCCGCCAGCCGCGCCACCACCGACGGCCGCCCCCGCACCACCGCACCCGCCCCGCCCCCACCACCGGCCCGGGCGACCCCCTCCACCGCCGTCATCGGCGACGCTCCTTCCGTATCCGCCGGAGATTCACCCACATCACCGGCAGCACGAGCAGCAGCAGAAACACCGCGATCGCACTGCCCAGCCCCTCATCGACATCCGTCCCGAACGACGACTGGAACAACTGCAACGCCAGCACATTCGCCGACCGCAGGCTCGACCCCGGCGCGATGATGTACACCAGGTCGAAGATCTTCAGCACATTGATCATCAACGTCACCAGCACCACCACCAGCACCGGCGCCAGCAACGGCACCGTCACCCGGCGGAACACCTGCCACTCACCCGCCCCGTCCACCCGCGCCGCCTCCAACAACTCCCGCGGCACCCCCGCCAACCCCGCCGCGATCAACACCATCGCGAAACCCGCCCACATCCACACATACGCCCCGATGATCGCCGGAGTCACCAACGCCGGCCCCAACCACTCCACCCCGCCGTACGCCACCGCGAAATTCCCCGCCGGCAACCGCAACCGCGCCCCCTCCGCCGCCCCACCCGGCAACACGAACGTCCCGTCCGCCGCGGTCCTCGCCGACGCCACCACCCGGCCGCCCCGCACCGCCTCCACCCGCACCCCGGCCAGACCCCGCTCCGACCCGTCGACCACATTCGGCCGGCCCCCACCACCCCGCAGGAAATCCAGCCACACCGTCCCCGTCACACTCCCCGGCCGCGCCACCGCATGGGCCGCCCGCCGCGCACCCCGCACATCGTCCTGCCGCACCGCCACCAACGGCAGCAGCACCGGCGACCCCACCCGCACCACCGACCGCGTACTGAACCCCCCGCCCCCCGACGACCGCAGCACCCCGTTCGGCCGCGGCCTCGCCCCCGGGAACGGCGCCGGCTCCGCGAACGTGTCATGCACCCCCACCCACACCGCATTGGCCACCCCACGCTCCGGATTCTGGTCGTACACCAGCCGGAAAATGATCCCGGCCGCCAGCATCGAAATCGCCATCGGCATGAAAACGACCAACTTGAACGCCGTACCCCACCGCACCCGCTCCGTCAGCACCGCAAAGATCAACCCCAGCGCCGTCGACACCGTCGGCGCCACCACCACCCACACCACGTTGTTCCGCAACGCGGTCCGAATACCGTCGTCCGCGAACAACTCCCCGTAATTCCCCAGCCCCACGAACCCGTCACCGGACGCATCGAACAGACTCCGGTACACGGAAAACCCGATGGGATACACCACCAGCGCACCCAACAACACCAACGCCGGCAACAAGAACACCGCAGCCACCCACCGCCGCGTCCCCGTCACCCGCCGCCCACCACCGACCTTCGCCGCACCGCCACCGACTTCCGCGGTCCTGCTGCTGCTCATCGTGAGAAACCCCCGGCACAGGTGAAACGGCCCAGAAAAACAGAAAAGGAACCCGGAAAAAGAGGGGCACAAAACGGGACGGGCGCAGCGCAAGAAGCGCAAGACAACGGAGCGGAACAGGAAAGGGCGGAACGAGCGGCCGACGGCAGAGACGCCGACCGCCCCCCAACTCCCTCACCCGCCGAACGACTTGGCCGCGTCCCGCTCCAGCCGCACCTGCGTCCCCGCCACGTCCTTCGGGTTCTTCAGGAAGTCCTGCAAGTCCTTCCACTCACCCTGACCCGGCTTCCCACCGAACGAAGCCGGCGCCTGATCCGACATGTCGAAGCGGAAATCATCACCGGCCGCGATCAGCGCCCCCGCGATCCGCCGCATCACCGCATCCCCGTACGCCGCCCGGTCGAGCTCCTTGTTCGGCGAAATGAACCCACCCGCCCGCGCCCAGATCCGCGCCGCATCCGTCGACGCCAGGAACGTCAGCAACGCCTGCGCCGCCTTACCGCCCTTCAGCGCCACCGCCACATCCCCACCCGTCACCACCGGCGACTTCGCACCCACCGCCGGGAACGGGAACACCTTGGCGTCCGTACCGATCTTCGCCTTCGTCTGCGCGATACTGGCCGCCGCGAAATCCGCCGACGACACCATCGCCGCCTTCGGCGCGTCACCACCACTGAACGTCTGCGTCACCGACGTCGGGAAATCCGTCTGCAACGCCCCCGCATTACCGCCCACCAGCAGATCCTTACGCCCGAAAAGCTGGCCGAGCGTGGACAGCGCCTGCTTCACCGAGGCATCCGTCCACGCGATCCGGTGCTGCGCCAGCTGGTCGTACTTCTCCGGCCCGGCCTGCGAAAGATAGATGTTCTCGAACCAGTCGGTCAGCGTCCAGCCGTCCGACCCACCCACCGAAACCGGCTCCACGCCCGACTCGGAAATCGTCCGCGCCGCCTTCAGGAACTCCGCCCAGGTCTTCGGCTCCCGCACACCGGCGCTCCCGAACGCCTGCGCGTTGTACCACACCAGCGACTTGTTGCTGGCCTTGAAATACACCCCGTACTCGGTGCCCTTATGAGCCCCGAGATCCCGCCACCCCTTGCCGTAATTCTTCGCCAACTGCGCCTTGGCCTCCGGCCCCAGCGGCTTCAGCCAGCCCTTACCGGCGAACTCGTTGAGCACCCCGACCTGCTGCAGCATCGCCACATCCGGCGGCCCACCCCCGGCGATCTTCGACCCGATGAAGCCGGCCATGTCATCACCACTGGGCACGAAATCCACCTTCGCCCCGGTGCGTTTCTCGAACTCGTCCAGCACCTTGACGAAATTCTCCCGCTCCGCCCCCGTCCACACCGCAGTCACCTGCAGCCGCTGCCCCGCCAACTCGGGCAACCGCACCGTAACGGCATTCCGCTCACCCCCCTCACCCCCGCCCCCCTCACCCTTCTTCCCGCCACCCGCACCACTCCCACAACCGGCCACCCCCGCGGCCAGCACCACCCCCACCACAACCCCGGCCGCCCCCCGCCGCCGCCAACCCATCCCTCGACCTCTCATCCCCAAACCCCCAATTCCCTCAGTTCCACCAATTCCCTCAACCTGCGCCGCACCGCACCGTCGTTCCGTGGTTTGCCGAATCGCCCCGGACCACTGGCTCGCTGGCCCGCTGCCCTTCGGTTTGCTGGCCCGCTGCCCGTTGGGTTGCTGGCCCCCGGTATTGCTGAATCGCTCGGTATTACTGAATCGCTCTGGCTCTTCCGTAGCCTTTTCTGCACACGGCTCCCCGAGGGCCGCCGTAGCGCTGCTGCGGTGGTACAAGGTGCGGTTGCGGTGGTACGAGCTATTGCTGCTGCGATCTCGTGAGATGCGATGGCGCGAGTGCGATGGTGCGAGTGCGAGTGCGAGTGCGAGTGCGATGGCGCGAGTGCGGTGGTGCGTGTGCGATGGTGCGTGTGCGATGGCGCGTGTGCGATGGTGCGAGTCCGGTGGTGCGTGTGCGATGGCGCGAGTGCGGTGGTGCGTAACTGTGGTCGTGCGGTCTGCCGCTCCCGTGCGCTCCCGTACATGTGGCCTGCCCGTGCATATGGCCTGCCGACGTCATGCCGGGGCGGCTCGCCTCGGCGCGGCCATGCCATGCCGGCTCGGCACGGCTCGGGGTGGCCCCGACGCCACAGTGCGCCGCTGCCACGCGGCTACCGGCCGGCCCGCACTGCCTCAGCCCGCGCCCAGCCCCGACACGCCCAGCCCGACACGGTGTGCGACAGGTCTACGCCCCGCCCCCGGCCTCCGCAATACCGCGTCCAGCACCAACTCACCTTTCGTAATGGTGCTGTTACGGCCGCCCCAAACCCCCCGCAGTCCCCGCCTCAAACCCGAACCCAGCCCCGACCCCGAACCCGAACCCAGCACCGGCCACACCCCCGAACGCAGCCCAGCCACACCCCGAACGCAGCTTCAGCCCCCACCCCGGCGCAGCTCCAGGCCCAACCCGGCACAGCTCCCAGCCCCCACCCCGGCGCAGCTCCAGGCCCAAACCGGCACAGCTCCAGGCCCAACCGGTGTAGCCCGGAAGGCCCACCCTCAGCCCCCACCAAGCAGACCCGCCACCCGCCCCGCCCCGCGGCCCTGTCCCGCGGCCTCGCCCTACACCCCCACCGCCAGCCCGTCCCCAGCGGCATAACCAGCCGCAGCAGTACCTCCTGCCTCAGTGGGTGCCCCCTATAGCGGGCACCCCAACAGCGGGCACCCCAACAGTGGGCAGCCCCACAGCGGGCACCCCGATGCTCGGAGCTCCGAGCCACCCCGCCCACCCCAAGCGCTCAGTCCCGCCCACCCCAAGCGCTCAGCCACGCCCGCCCCAAGCGCACAGACCAGACCACCCCAAGCGCTCACGCCAGCGGTAAGCGCTCGGCACTCAGATCAGCGGTGCCGCCGGCGATGCCCCCGAGGACTGGGCAGCCCGGTGGAGCGCACTGGCGAGCAGGGCGAGGTCGGTGGGGCCGTTGCCGAGTTCGCGCAGCGGGCGTCGGGCCGGTGGGTCGCCCATCCTCTGCCACTCCAGCGGGACGACCGTCGGCCGGAGCGTGGACGTACGGGGTATCCGGCCGGTCACCCGGCCGGCCTGGAACGGTGTGGCGGAGCTGTCCGCCACACGGTGGAGCCGCCCGCGGCCGACCGGGGCGGGCTCTGACGGGTCCTCGGGTGTACCCAACTCGACGCGCAGCGCAGCCAGTTCGCTGGTCGCGGTGTCGGCCGTGCGGTCCGGGTGGCCGGTCGTGGCTATGAGATGGACGCCGAGCGCAGCCCCGTCCCGCGCCACTGCCTCCAGCGCGCGCACCACGGAGCCGGCCGCCGGGCGGCCGGGGCTGCCGAGTGCGGGGGCGACCAGTGCGTCGAAGTCGTCGACCAGGATGAAGAGGCGCGGCATCGGGGCCGCGGGGTCGAGCGAGGTGGGCGGGGCGGTGGGGGTGGTGTCGGGGTCGGATGCGGGGGTGGTTGGGGTGGGCGTCGGGGCTCCGGGGCGGGAGCGGAGGCGGAGGGTGCCCGTGCTCGCCAGGGTGCCGGTGTCGGACGGGTCCGCCGCCGCTGTGCTGCCTCCTTCGTTACGGCAACGATTACGGAGCGTGATTAGTTCCTGCTCTCCGTGACTATTTCCGTACTGTGTGTAGTCGGTGGTTCCGGAGGTCCTGGGGGTCCCGGCGGTCTCGGTGGGCTGGGAGGTGTAGGCGGGGGTGCCGCCGGGCTCGGGGGTGTGGCTCGTCGGCGGCGCGTCGTGCTGCTCGGCGTTTGTCTCGCCGTAGGTACGGCCTTGCGGTGCGGTGGGCGTGGCACCTTGTGCCTGTGCACCCTGTGCCTGTGCACCTTGTGCCTGTGCACCTTGTGCCCGTGCACCTTGTGCCCGTGCACCTTGTGCACGTTGCGGTCCATGGTCACCCGAAGCGCGGGCCTCTCCCATGCGGCCTTCGCCCACGCGGCCTTCGCCCACGCGGCCTTCGCCCACGCGGCTTTCGCCCGTGCGGCCTTCGGTGGGGCGGCGGGGGGCGATGACGCGGGGGGCCGGGAGGTGTTTGGTGCGCCAGTCGGTGAAGGGGGTGCCGGACAGTATTTCGGCGCGGCGTTTGAGTTCGGAGGAGAGGGCCTGGGCGAACGCGCGCATGCGGACCGGGTCGGACGCGGCGAGGTACGTCGTGACGTGCGGCAGGTCGGTACACACCCGCAGGCCTTCGCCGCGGTCGGTGCCGCCGCCGTCCACCAGCACCAGGGACAGCAGGTCGGGGCGGTCGGCGGCGGCGAGGGAGGCAGCCAGGGACCGGAGCAGTTCGGTTTTGCCGCCGGCGGCGGGGCCTTCGACGAGGAGGGGGGCGCCCTCGGCGGCCAGGTCGGCGCACACCGGTCCGTGCGGTCCGGCCCCCAGTACGGCGGTGGCGCCGGGCCGGTCGGTGTCCAGGGTGGCGGCCCAGCGGGCCATCAGGGAGGCGGGGGTGGCGCGGGCCAGTCCGAGTTCGTCCAGGAGCCGGGCCGTTGCGGGGAGCGGGACGGCCGCGCGGGGCGTCGTGCGGGCGCCGCCGGCCGTGGTCTCGGCCTCGCGCAGCGGCGCCAGGGCGCGGGCGAACCGCTCGGCCCAGGCGGCGGAGACCGCGTCGACCGTGGCGATCGTCCCGTTCGGTCCGGATCCGGGCTGGACGACGCGGACCGCGGTGGCGACGTCGCCGCTGAGGACCGCCACCGCGCCGCACTCCCCGAAGGCGGGCGACGCGGCCCGGGCCGCCTCGTACGTGGCGGCCAGCGGGAAGGCGGGGGAGGCGGCCGGGGTTTCGGCCAGGCAGAGGAGATGGACGCCGGCTGCCGCGCCGGCGGTGGCCAGCCGCGCGGTGGTCTCGCGCAGTGCGGACGAGCCGGGGTCGCCGTCGACGATCAGGAGGGTGAACGGTCCTTGGTGGCGGGCGGCGGCGAGGGCGATCTCGGCGCGTTCGGCGCTGGCCCAGCCGGGGCCCAGCGGGCAGTCGTCGAGCCGTCGGACGAGTTCGGCGGTGCGCGCCGTGGCCTGTTCCTTGTCGTAGGCGAGCAGCAGCCGGCAGTCCTGGCCGTGGGCGGGGTGGAGGTGTGGCAGCCAGCCGAGCCAGGACCAGTCGGCGACCCGTTCCTCGGTGGTGCGTGCCCGGTCGGTGCTGATCAGCACGATGTCCAGGGTGGCGGGGGAGTGCAGGGCGGCGAGCTGGGCGATCGCGGAACGGGCGAGTCCGGCGAGGCGGGCGCGCGGCCCGGCCAGGCCGAGGGAGCCGGCCCGGCGCAGCCCGATCGTGACGGGCAGGGCGGTGCGGCCGCCGTCGCGGCCGGCCGTGCCCAGCCGGACCGTGAGGGTGTCGGGGTGGTCCGGGCCGCGCTCCCAGAGCCGGGGGCCCGGGCCCAGCGCGGTGAGCAGGACGGCGGCGGCATCCGGCCATCGTTCGTCCGGGGCGGTTCCGGAGGCGGCCGGGGCCATCGCTCCGTCACCGGGCGGCGCTACCGGGGAGGGCTGGGATGCGCTGGACGCCGGCAGGTTGGATGCCGGGAGGTCGTCGTAGGGCCGGTCCGTGGTGGGCCGGGCGCCGGTCAGCCGGCGCGCCCAGGCCCCGATCCCGCCGCGCCGGCCGCCCTTGCGGGGCGCGGTGCCGTAACGCGACGCGTCCTCCGCGTCGGTGTCCTCGGCGGGCGCCAGGCTCTGCTGGCCGCCGTGGGTACGGTCCTCGCCGTACGGCCGGCCCTGGGCGCCGGCCGTCGAGGCGTCGTGCGGATACCCAGGCGCCGGATACTCGCCGTACGGATACTCGCCGTACGGATGGTCGCCGTACGGGCGGTCGTTGCCAGGAAGTGCGTGGCCGGGAAGCTCGTGACCGGGAAGCTCGTGGCCCGGATGCTCGGGCCCCGGATGGCCGGGGTGCGCGCGGTTCTGCGGCTCGCGGTCGGGGCGTTCGCCGTGCGGGTGCTCGTGGATGCCGGGGCCGGCTGCCAGGCCCGGGCCGTGGCCCAGTCCATGAGCCGTGGCGGCGTCCGGGTGGGCCGGCCCGGCCGGAGTGCCGCGCAGCGGGGTGTCACGCCGGCCGGCCGGGTCCGGTGACCAGGCCGTACGAGGAGCGGGCAGAGGGGCGGCCGGTCCCGTGGCCCTTGCCGGGGGAGGCCCGAAAGCCGGTGCCGGCGCACCGAGCCCGCCGGCAGCACCGTGCGCACCGGGAGCACCGAGCGCACCGGCCCCACCGGTCACCTGAGCCCCACCGGCTCCAGCAGCTGCACCAGCCCCACCGGTCCCACCGGTCCCGCCGCCTCCGCCACCCTCGGCGACCCGCGCGTACCCGCCCCCCGCGCCCGTGGCGATGCGCAGCCGGCCCTCGCCGTCCGGGGTGGTCTCCAGGGCGGGGTCCGGGGTGGTGGGGGCGGGCTGCAGGCGGAGGGTGGATTCGCCGATGCGCAGCAGGGCGCCGGGCGGGAGCGGGGCGGGCAGGTCGCCGAGGCCGGTGCCGTCGACGGCGGTGCCGTTCGTGGAGCGCAGGTCGGCGACGTGGACCGAGCCGTCCGGTTCGACGGTCACGGCGCAGTGCAGCCGGGAGACGTCCGGGTCGTCGAGGGGGACGTCGGCGTCGGCGGAGCGGCCGATGCGGATCTGGCCGCCGTGCAGCAGGTGGACGCCGCCGGCGTCGGGTCCGGAGATGACGCGCAGCCGGGCGGTGCCGTGCGGCAGGCCGTGTGCCGGGGCGGGGCCGGGGCCCTGGACGGAGAGCACCGCGCCGTCGATCAGGGGCGGCTCGCCGATTGCGGCGCGCTGCGGGTCGAGGCGTTCGGTGCCGGCGTAGAGCACGACGGGGCCGCTGCCGCCGCCCGCGCCGGTGTCCGCGCCCGGGCCCGCGACGGAGGCCGCCAGGGAGCCGGCCACCGCTGCCAGCGCGGTCCCGGCGGGGGCCGTCACGAGCACGTCGCAGGCCCGTGTGGTGGGGCCGCTGCGCGGCCCGAGGACGGTCAGCCGGATCTGCATCGCCGTCAACGGTCCCTTCTGCCGGGGGCCGGCAGGGGCCGTTCGCTCCCCCGCCCGCCCGGGCACGTCGGCACGGACAAGTCCCAGGTGCACGTCGCGACAAAGACCGCGCGCCCCCACCGCATCGTGCTGGGTGCATCCTCGCACCTGGGACTGACAACACGCCCGCCGACTGCCACTCCGTGATCTTGTTTTGTCGTGTCCGGACGAAAAAGTGCCTGGTTGCGGGCCGTGGCCGGACGGGTTCGGAACGTCGTGATCAGCTCCGAACCGTCTTGTCCGGGTGGTGCGCCGGTCCGCGGCCGGCCGCGGGCGGCGCGCAACCATCCGCCCGGAACGTGCGTCTTCCCACGAGCCCGGCCCGCCGGAACGAAAAGCTTGTGCGACGGCGTGGCGGGCCGCAGGCCCTACAGTGGATCGGACGGACCGCGCGACGGTGACCATGACCGGACGGCGCGGAGCCGAACGGCCGGTCCGGTGGGCCGGCAGGAGATCCACCACGACCAGGGAGCGCATGACGTGCGGCCGGTAGGCAGCAAGTACCTGCTTGAGGAGCCGCTGGGACGCGGCGCCACGGGCACCGTCTG
This sequence comes from Streptomyces sp. NPDC048196, assembly GCF_040652715.1. Taxonomy (NCBI): domain Bacteria; kingdom Bacillati; phylum Actinomycetota; class Actinomycetes; order Kitasatosporales; family Streptomycetaceae; genus Streptomyces; species Streptomyces sp. NPDC048196. The sequence continues at coordinate 30,476 of NZ_JBEZMM010000025.1, forward strand.
GCGTGCCCGCCAGCGGGAGACGGCGGGCGCCGAGGCCGCCGTGGCGGGAGAGCCCGGTGAGACGGTCGCGATCAAGGTCCTCAAGGAGGAGCTGGCGCACGACGCGGACGTGGTGATGCGCTTCCTGCGTGAGCGCTCGGTCCTGCTGCGGCTCACCCACCCGAACATCGTCCGCACCCGCGATCTCGTCGTCGAGGGTGATCTGCTCGCGCTGGTCATGGACCTGGTCGACGGCCCGGACCTGCACCGCTACCTGCGCGACAACGGCCCCTTCAGCCCGGTGGCGGCCGCCCTCCTCACCGCCCAGATCGCCGACGCACTGGCCGCCAGCCACGCGGACGGCGTGGTCCACCGCGACCTGAAGCCGGCGAACGTCCTGCTCGCCGGGTCCGACGGCGGCGGCGAGATGCACCCGATGCTGACCGACTTCGGCATCGCCCGGCTCGCCGACTCCCCGGGCCTGACCCGCACCCACGAATTCGTCGGCACCCCCGCCTACGTGGCGCCGGAGTCCGCCGAGGGCCGCCCGCAGACCTCCGCCGTGGACATCTACGGTGCCGGCATCCTCCTGTACGAGCTGGTGACCGGCCGCCCGCCGTTCGCCGGATCGACGGCCCTGGAGGTGCTGCACCGGCACCTGAGCGAGGAGCCGCAGCGCCCCGGCACGCTCCCCGAACCGCTGTGGACCGTCATTGAGCGCTGTCTGCGCAAGCGCCCCGAGGAGCGGCCCAGCGCCGAGAACCTCGCCCGTGCGCTGCGCACCGTCGCCTCCGGCGTCGGGGTGCACGCCACCCCGGCGCAGGCCGAGGCCGCGTTGGGCGTCGCCGCGCTGCTGGCCCCGGACCCGGCGCCCGCGACCGTCCCCGGCACCGACGGCGGCCAGGGGAGCGGTGACGCCGACCCCACCCAGGTCCTCCCGTCCGGCGCGGGTTCGTACGACCCGGCCGCGGCGACCAGCGTGCTGCCCTCGACGGGCGTTCCGGGCGCACCGGGCGGCCGGGGCGCCGATCCGACCCGGGCGATGCCGCCGGTGCCGCCCATGCCGGCCGGTGCACCCGCCGCGGGTGTGCAGCAGCCCGACGGCCCGCATCCGTGGGAGTCGCAGATGCGCGCCGCCCGGGACCGCAACGAGCAGACGCAGGTGCAGTACCTGGACCCGAACGAGGATCCGCTGCGCCGCCGTCCGCAGCGCCGTCCGGCCGCGCCCCAGCAGCCGCCGCAGCAGCCCCCGTACCGGCAGCCGGCCCCGGTGCCGTACGCGCAGGCCCCGCAGCGCCGCCAGGAGCCGCCGCCGCAGCGGTACGAGCCGCAGCGGCCGCCGGCCCCGGAGCCCCGTCCGCGGCGCGAGCCCCGTCCGCGCAGCGCCAACCCGATGCGGATCCCCGGCCTGGGCTGCCTCAAGGGCTGTCTGGTCACGCTGATACTGCTGTTCGTGGCCGCGTGGCTGATCTGGGAGCTCACCCCGCTCCAGGAGTGGATCGGCACGACCCGCGGCTTCTTCTCGCAGATCGGCCACATGTACAACCAGGTCGAGCGCTTCGTGAACAAGCTCAGCGGCTGACACGGGCCGCCCCTCAGCGGCTGACGAGCCGCCCCAGGACCGCCGGTCCCGGGGCGGCTCAGTTGATTTGTCGACTTCTGGCGGGCAATTTCGCTCTCAGAAGTGAAGGTTGCCGCCTTCCGGGGCACGGAACCCGGTGGCATCCGCGTAGCTTTGACGCCAACCTCAGCCCCCGCAGGACGCTCGGGGGCCCGACACGTCGGAGCAGTTTTGGCACGGAAGATCGGCAGCCGGTACACCGCCCACCAGATCCTGGGGCGCGGCAGTGCCGGCACGGTATGGCTGGGCGAGGGGCCCGAAGGGGCCGTGGCCATCAAGCTGTTGCGTGAGGACCTCGCTTCCGACCAGGAGCTCGTCGGCCGCTTCGTACAGGAGCGGGCGGCGCTGCTGGGCCTCGCGGACCCGCACGTCGTCGGCGTCCGCGATCTGGTCGTCGACGGCAACGACCTGGCGCTGGTGATGGACCTGGTGCGCGGCACCGACCTGCGCACCCGTCTGGAGCGCGAGCGCCGGCTGGCCCCGGAGGCCGCCGTCGCGATCGTCGCCGACGTCGCCGACGGGCTCGCCGCCGCGCACGCCGCGCGGATCGTGCACCGCGACGTCAAGCCCGAGAACGTCCTGCTCGACATGCAGGGGCCGCTCGGACCCGGTGGCGCGCACCCCGCGCTGCTCACCGACTTCGGCATCGCCCGGCTCGTCGACTCGCCGCGCCGGACCCTCGCCCACGGATCCGCGGCCCAGGGCAGAGGCCATGCCAGCAGGGTCATCGGCACCCCCGACTACCTCGCCCCGGAGATCATCGAGGGTCTGCCGCCGCGCGCCTCGGTGGACATCTACGCCCTGGCGACCGTCCTGTACGAGCTGCTCGCCGGGTTCACGCCCTTCGGGGGCGGCCACCCCGGGGCCGTACTGCGCCGCCACGTCACCGAGAGCGTGGCGCCGCTGCCCGGTATCCCCGACGAGCTGTGGCAGCTGCTGCTGCAGTGCCTGGCCAAGGCGCCGGCGTCCCGGCTGCGCGCCGCGGAGCTGGCCGCCCGGCTGCGGGAGCTGCTGCCGGGGCTGGCCGGGATGCCGCCGCTGGACATCGACGAGCCGGAGGGCGACCGCCCCGACGACGAGCCGGACGGCGCGGCCCCGGGGACCCGTGAGGAACCGTTCTACCCGTCGGCGGGCGAGACCGTTCCGCAGCGCGGCGCCGTCCCCCTGGTGCAGGGGTCGGCGCCCGACTCCAACCGGGAGACGCACACCAGCATGCGGGTGCCCGGCCCCGACGAGCTGGCCGGCGGCGCCCACGGCACCGCCCGGGCCCCGCGGGCGGCCGGGGAACGCCGGGCCGGCTCGGCGCGGCACCGGGGCTCGGCGGAGGCGGTGCGCCGCCGCCGGATCAAGCTGGGGGCGGCCGCGGCCGTGGTGGTCGTGGCGGCCGGCCTGGGCGGCTGGCTGGCCTCCGGGGACGACGACGCCGGCGAGGCCCCGCCGGGCGTCCACCAGTCGGAGCAGGAGACCCCCTGACGCCCCCCGGGGGCCGCTCCCGGCCCGGCCCCGGCAGGCCCGTCCTGCCGGGGCCGGGTCAGGTTCGGCGTGGTAGCCGTTAGGCTGGGTGCGTGGCAGTCGTCGATGTATCCGAAGAGCTGAAGTCCCTCTCCTCGACCATGGGGTCGATCGAGGCCGTCCTGGACCTCGACAAGATGAGGGCCGACATCGCCGTGCTTGAGGAACAAGCGGCGGCGCCGTCCCTGTGGGACGACCCCGAGAGTGCCCAGAAGGTCACCAGCCAGCTGTCCTACCTCCAGGGCCAGCTGCGCCGGGCCGAGGAGCTGCGGGGCCGGGTCGACGACCTCGAGGTGCTCTTCGAGCTGGCCGAGGCCGAGGGCGACGAGGACGCCCGCGTCGAGGCCGAGGGCGAGCTGGCCGACGTCCGCAAGGCCGTGGAGGAGCTGGAGGTCCGCACCCTGCTCTCCGGCGAGTACGACTCCCGTGAGGCGGTCGTCAACATCCGCGCCGAGGCCGGTGGCGTGGACGCCGCCGACTTCGCCGAGAAGCTCCAGCGGATGTACCTGCGCTGGGCCGAGCGGCACGGCTACAAGACCGAGCTCTACGAGACCTCGTACGCCGAAGAGGCCGGCATCAAGTCGACCACCTTCGCGGTCAACGTCCCGTACGCCTACGGCACGCTCTCCGTCGAGCAGGGCACGCACCGCCTGGTGCGCATCTCGCCGTTCGACAACCAGGGCCGCCGCCAGACGTCGTTCGCCGGCGTCGAGGTGCTGCCCGTCGTCGAGCAGACCGACCACATCGAGATCGACGAGTCCGACCTGCGGGTGGACGTGTACCGCTCCTCGGGCCCCGGCGGTCAGGGCGTGAACACCACCGACTCCGCGGTCCGGCTGACGCACCTCCCCACCGGCATCGTCGTCTCCTGCCAGAACGAGCGCTCGCAGATCCAGAACAAGGCGACCGCGATGAACGTCCTCCAGGCCAAGCTCCTCGAGCGCCGCCGCCAGGAGGAGCAGGCCAAGATGGACGCGCTCAAGGGCGACGGCGGCAACTCCTGGGGCAACCAGATGCGTTCGTACGTCCTGCACCCCTACCAGATGGTCAAGGACCTGCGGACCGAGTTCGAGGTCGGCAACCCGCAGGCCGTGCTGGACGGTGACATCGACGGCTTCCTGGAGGCCGGAATCCGCTGGCGCAAGCAGCAGGAGAAGTAGCCCGACGGCCCCGCGTCCGGGCCACCTGACACCGGAACAACTGCCTCCGTCATGGAGGCAGTTGTTTTTGCTGTGGCGGTTTGGTCACAGTCGTATGTCCATGTACCGCCCAACTCTCAGTAATTCGGGCATCCGGTCTTTATTCGACCTTGACGATATCGGCCGTACTGGGAAGGCTGAGCGCGGCATGCGTATGTTCCGGGGCGCGTGCAGTAACGGGGAGATGAGCGGCCAGTCGGCATCCGTGGCCGGAACTCGCCTACCCCCAGCGCTGGTCGCCCCGTGCAGCGGTGCACCCATGACGAGTTCAGCTACTGGGGGTAGCAGTACATGACGAAGAAGACGCGGCTGCGCGTGGCGCGCATTGCAGCTGGTGCGGTGATCGCGGCCGGTGCGTCGCTCACCGCCGCCGGCGCCGCTTCCGCGGCCAGCCCGGGTGAGACCGGCGGCTCCGACGGCGGGATCATCGGCGGCATCATCGGCGGGATCATCGGCGGCGGCGACTCCGGCGGCGACTCCGGTGGCGACGCCGGCGGTTCGGACAACGGCGGTCAGGTCGGCGGCTCGGACGACGGCGGCCAGATCGGCGGCGAGATCGGCGGTTCGGACGACGGCGGTCAGGCCGGCGGCGAGATCGGCGGCTCGGACGACGGCGGCCAGGTCGGTGGCACCGACGACGGTGGTCAGGCCGGCGGCCAGGACGGCGGTCAGAACGGCGGCCAGGACGGTGGCCAGAACGGCGGCCAGGCCGGCGGTCAGAACGGTGGCCAGAACGGCGGCCAGGATGGCGGTCAGAACGGCGGCCAGGCCGGCGGTCAGAACGGCGGCCAGGCCGGCGGTCAGAACGGCGGCCAGGACGGCGGCAACAACGGTGGCGGCCACAACGGCGGCCAGAGCGGTGGCGGCAACGGCGGCAACGGCGGCCAGAGCGGCAGCACCACCGGCGGCGACTCCACCGGCACCGGCACCGACAACGAGGGCTCCAAGCCGATCGAGCAGCCCGGCAAGGGCAAGGAGCAGATCGCTGACACGCCCGGCCAGGCCAAGCAGCAGGCGAAGGGCGGGGAGCTGGCCGAGACCGGTTCCTCCGGCACCACCTTCCTGCTGATCGGTGCGGCCACGATGATCGCGGGCGGTGTCGGCTTCCGTATGCTGCCCCGCCTGATCAACAAGAACGGCGGCGGCGCGGCTGCGGCCTGACGCTGACGCGGTAGCACAGGGGCCCGGGGCGCGCATGCGCTCCGGGCCCTCGGCGTTCCTCCGGCCGCTGCATCACTCCGGGCCGCCCGTCACCGGGCGAACACCACCGTAAGCGCGGCGTAACGGACAGTGGTCCACTCGCATGATCACCCGGCCACGTCGCGCCGGCTTCGTCCGAGCGGCGTCAGACGGTCTGGTGCAGCAGCAGTCCCACCGCGAGCAGCAGGACCGTCAAAGCCACCAGCATCGCCGGGCTGAGCTGGGCGAACACACCGCCTGCCTGCTGCTGGAGCCGTTCCCTGCTCGCTCGGCACACGGGGCAGCGGCCCTCGCTCACAGGGGCCGCGCAGTTGGCGCACACCAGTCGGTCGTACGTCATGCGACCTCCTTCTCCACTGCACCAACGCCCCGGAGGGTGCATTGGTTCCCTCTTCCACTGTGCCAGCTCCCCGGCGGAACGGCGCGCGCCCCGGAATTGTGCGCCCTTTTGTCCCCGTAGGTGCCGTGAATAACCGCACCAACCCCTCCGCCGACTGCACCGCCGCGCGAGGTTCGCGTATGGTCACGCACACCGACGGGAGCCGCAACTCGGCAGCCCGTGCCCCTATCCAGGTCGACCGTGGTGCATCAGTGATCCGATTCGACAACGTCTCCAAGACCTACCCGAAGCAGAACCGTCCTGCACTCAGGGACGTCTCGCTCGAGATCGAGCGCGGCGAGTTCGTCTTCCTGGTGGGCTCCTCGGGCTCCGGCAAGTCCACCTTCCTGCGGCTGCTGCTGCGCGAGGAGCGGGCCAGCCATGGCCATGTGCACGTACTCGGCAAGGACCTCGGCAAGCTCTCCAACTGGAAGGTCCCGCAGATGCGGCGCCAGGTGGGCACGGTCTTCCAGGACTTCCGGCTGCTCCCCAACAAGACCGTCGGGGAGAACGTCGCCTTCGCCCTCGAGGTCATCGGCAAACCGCGCGGCCAGATCCGCAAGACGGTCCCCGAGGTCCTCGAACTCGTCGGCCTCGGCGGCAAGGAGGACCGCATGCCGGGCGAACTCTCCGGTGGTGAGCAGCAGCGCGTCGCCATCGCACGGGCCTTCGTCAACCGTCCGCTGCTGCTCATCGCGGACGAGCCCACCGGCAACCTCGACCCGCAGACCTCGGTCGGCATCATGAAGCTGCTGGACCGGATCAACCGGACCGGAACCACGGTGGTCATGGCCACCCACGACCAGCAGATCGTCGACCAGATGCGCAAGCGGGTCATGGAACTCGAAAAGGGCCGGCTCGTACGCGACCAGTCGCGCGGCGTGTACGGCTACCAGCACTAAGCGTGTACGGCCCCCAGTACTGAAAGGACGCCATGCGCGCCCAGTTCGTCCTGTCGGAGATCGGCGTCGGTCTCCGCCGAAACCTCACGATGACCTTCGCCGTCATCGTTTCCGTAGCCCTCTCGCTCGGCCTGTTCGGCGCCTCGCTGCTGATGCGCGACCAGGTCAGCACCATGAAGGGCTACTGGTACGACAAGGTCAACGTCTCCATCTTCTTCTGCAACAAGAACGACGCCGAGACCGGCGCCAACTGCGCCAAGGGCGCCGCCACCCAGCAGCAGAAGGACGACATCAAGGCCGAGCTGAACCGGCTGCCGATCGTTGCGAACGTGCAGTACGAGTCCAGCGACCAGGCCTACAAGCACTACAAGGAGCAGTTCGGCGACACCCCCGTCGCCGGCCTGGTGACGCCCGACCAGCTTCCCGAGTCGTTCCGCGTCAAGCTGAAGGACCCCACGAAGTTCAAGGTCATCAAGTCGGCGTTCTCCGAGCGGCCCGGTGTCCAGGAGGTGCAGGACCAACGCGACACCGTCGAGCCGCTGTTCAACCTCCTCAACGGCATGAACATCGCCGCGTTGTGCGTGATGGGGCTGATGCTCGTCGTCGCGCTGATGCTGATCGTCAACACCGTGCGGGTGTCGGCGTTCAGCCGCCGGCGGGAGACCGGCATCATGCGGCTCGTGGGAGCGTCCAGCTTCTACATCCAGATGCCGTTCATCCTGGAGGCCGCCATCGCGGGCCTGCTGGGCGCCGGATTCGCCTGTGTGCTGATCGTCGGCGGCAAGTACCTCCTCGTCAACAACTGGCTGGCGAAGAAGATCCAGGTGATCAACTTCATCGGCTGGGACTCGGTGGCGGCGGTGCTCCCGCTGGTCCTCCTGATCGGGCTGCTGATGCCCGCGCTCGCCGCGTTCTTCGCGCTGCGCAAGTACCTCAAGGTGTGAGCTTCGCCAACGGGCGCCGTACGGACAACTCGCCGTACGGCGCCCTTTCGTCCCCTAGACTCACCCGCATGTCGGGCCCGTGTTCGTACGACCGGCCCCGCCGCTACCGCCGCGGGGCGGCCCTCACGTTGTTCCTCGCCGGGGTGCTCGCCACCGGCGCGGTGACCGGCACCTGGAGCGACGAGGCCGAAGGCGCGGTGGGCCACGGCATCCCCAAGCGCCCGGCGTCCGGTGCGCGCCCCCCGGAGGCCGCCACCGCCGACCGCGCGGCCGTCGAGCGGGCCGCCGCCGAGGCCATCGAGGACGGCAAGTCCGGTTCTCAGGCCGCCGCCGAGGTCGTCAGCCGTAGTGGCGACCGCTGGTCGACGATCTACACCCAGGGCGAATTCGAGGACTTCCAGCGGCAGTTGGGCGGCGCCTACGTCGGCGTCGGCCTGTGGGTGCGGCAGCTGGCCGGCGGCCGCACCGAGGTCTCCCGGGTGCAGCGCGGCGGCCCCGCCGCCCGCGCCGGTATCGCCGTCCACGACCGGTTGCGCGCCATCGACGGCCGGACCACTCAGGGGCAGCCGGTCACCGAGACCGTCGCCCGGCTCCGCGGCGACGCCCCGGACGGCTCGCGCACGGCCGCCGCCGGCGCCGGCACGCCGGTACGCCTCGACCTCCAGCGCGGCACCCGGCGGTGGAGCCTCACCCTGCACCGCACCCGGCTGCGCACCCGGAACGTCACCGTCGACCGGCCGGCCGGTCCGCACGGCCCCACCCGCGTCAAGATCACCTCGTTCGCCAAGGGCACCGGCGCCGCGGTCCGCAGTGCCGTCCGCGACGCCTCCCCGCACGGCGGCGTGCTGCTCGACCTGCGCGGCAATACGGGCGGCCTGGTCACCGAATCCGTCGCCACCGCCTCCGCCTTCCTCGACGGCGGCCTGGTCGCCACCTACGACGTACGGGGCAGCCAGCGCGCCCTGTACGCACAGCGCGGCGGGAACACCCGCCTGCCACTCGTCGTTCTCGTCGACGGCGGCACGATGAGCGCCGCCGAACTGCTCGCCGGCGCCCTCCAGGACCGCGGCCGGGCCATCGTGGTCGGCTCCCCGACCTTCGGCAAGGGCTCGGTGCAGATGCCCAGCCGGCTGCCCGACGGCTCGGTGGCCGAGCTCACCGTCGGCCACTACCGCACCCCCTCCGGGCGGACCGTCGACGACGCCGGGCTCACCCCCGACCTGGTCGTCGAGGACCATGCCGAGCGGCGGGCCCGCACAGTATTGAGTGGCCTCGGGACCGGCACGTAGTGCGAAAATGGCCGCACTATGGCTAAGCAAAAGGGCAAGGACAAGGACCCCGGGCGCAAGCTCGTGGCGCAGCACAAGAAGGCGCGGCACGACTACCACATTCTGGACACCTACGAGTGCGGGCTGGTATTGACCGGCACCGAGGTGAAGTCGCTGCGCCAGGGCCGGGCATCACTGGTCGACGGATTCGTCCAGATCGACGGCAACGAGGCCTGGCTGCACAACGTACACATCCCGGAATACGCCCAGGGAACCTGGACGAATCACTCCGCCCGGCGCAAGCGGAAGCTGCTGATGCACCGCGTCGAGATCGACAAGCTGGAGTCCAAGAGCCAGGAGACCGGCCACACGATCGTCCCGCTGGCCCTGTATTTCAAGGGCGGCCGGGCCAAGGTCGAGATCGCGCTGGCCAGGGGCAAGAAGGAGTACGACAAGCGGCAGACCCTCCGCGAGCAGCAGGACCGACGCGAGGCGGAGCGCGCGGTCTCGGCGGCCCGCCGCCGCCAGCGCGCCTGATCACGGCCGGCCGGTGCGTGGGCACGACGCGGGCGGGCCCGGGTCGGCGGGTCGAAGCGGCGCGGTTTCCGGCCGGCGGGCCGGTACGGGGTGTGGCGCGGGCGGTTCCGGCCGGGCGGCGGCCCGCGGAATACGCTGGCAACCTCAGGCGTTGTTCACGTACGATGGCTCCGCATCCCACAGAGGGTGCGGGAACCGCAGGCGTCATGGTGTAGGCGCCGGGGTCCATCTTGATAAATCAACATGGGGATGATCGGTTTCGACAGCGGATGTCGAAGCAGGGGAAGCGAGTCGAGGAAGCGGCCATGATCTCGTAAACCATAGGCCGAAACCAATAATCGCCAACACCAAGCGCGATTCCTTCGCCCTCGCTGCCTAAGTAGCGACTTGCGAAGTGTCAGCCCGGGGCTGTTCCCGACCCGGATCCTGGCATCAGCTAGGGGACTAAACTCCTGAACCCGGTCACGGGGTGCAGGAGGAAATCAAACAGTGACTGAGCCCGTCGGAGACTTGTTCGCGTGATCTCCGGGGCTGAGAAAATCACAGCGAACTGCACTCGGAGAAGCCCTGTTTCCGCACCGTTGGACGCGGGTTCGATTCCCGCCATCTCCACTCATCCCATGTAAAGCAGCTGCCCCGGCGATTTCCCGCCGGGGCAGCTGCTTTTTTGCCCCCTTCCCTCCTCTCGCCTCCCCTCTCCCGCTGCCTCCTCGCTTCGGTCGGCTGCCTTTTCGTGCTTCTCCGCGCGTCTCCGCGCTTCGGGTGTCCCTCTCGTCTCCCTCTCGCCCTCTCTCGCTCTCAACCCTCGGTATGACAACCCCTGGGTCGATGTGGATCCGGCCGGGCTTCGTCACGCTGGGTGCATGAACGCGACACAGCATGCAACCTCAACCCAACTCCTGGTCGCCGGTGGCGGACGCAGTGCCGGACGAGATGCCGGACGAAGCGCCGGACGAAGCGTCGGACGACGGGGAGGTGGCGGCCGTCGGCAGGGCAAGGAGTACGGCCAGCCCGGCGGCCACGGCCGGAACCCCGTACGCAACCCCAGCCCCCGCCACGTGATCCACGACCCAGCCCCCCGCCGCCGAACCGGCCGCGATACCACCGAGCAGAGCCGTCACGGCGAGCGTCATCCCTTCGTTCAACTGAGCCGCCGGCGTGCGGGATTGGACCAGCCCCATCCCCGTGACCATGGTCGGCGCGGTGGCCATCCCGGCGCACAGCAGTGCGGCGGCCAGCGCCCCCGGGCGCCCGGTCGACGCCGCGAGGAGGGGCAGCAGCATCAGCACGGCCATCGCACCGACACACACCACGAAGCGCCGCCCGCTCCGGCCCGCCGGACGCAGCAGGCCGTAGAGGAGCCCCGCCGTGCACGACCCGGCCGCCTGGAGGGCCAGCAGCCCGCCCGCGGCGGACTGCATCCCGAGGCCGTCGGCGTAGGCCAAGGTCACGACCTCCATCGACCCGAAGATCGCGCCGGTGCACAGGAACGTGCCGAGCAGAAGGGGAATGCCCCGCCGCCGCAGCGGGGAGCGGACCTCGCCGGCACGGGCGGCCGCCCGCCCGGCCGCCGGCGGCTCCGTGCGGCGCTGGGCGGCGAACAACAGCACCCCGCTCAGCAGCAGGAATGCCGCCACCGCCGTGCCCGCCTCGGGTGCGACGACCGTGCAGAGCAGCGTCGCGAACACCGGTCCGAGCATGAAACACAGCTCGTCCGCGGCCTGTTCGAAGGAGTTGGCGGTGTGCCGGGCAGCCGGGTCGTCGCGGAAGAGATGCGCCCAGCGGGCACGGGACATCCCTCCGGTGTTGGGGGTGGTGGCGGTCGCCGCATAGGAGACGAACAGTGCCCAGTCGGGCGCGCCGAAGCGGGCGCAGAGCAGCAGCGACAGCGACCCGAGCACCGCGAGCACAGTGGCCGGCACGGCGATCCGGGCCTGACCGTGACGGTCGACCATCCGGGCGGTCCACGGCCCGACCAGCGCGGTCGCCGCCAGCCCGGTCGCGGTGACGGCTCCGGCCAGCGCATAGGAGCCACGCGAGCCGCTGATCATCAGGACGGCGCTGACGCTGAGCATGCCCATGGGCAGGCGGGCCAGCAGATTGGCGGCGGTGAACGCCCGGGTGCCGGGGACGGCAAAGATCCGCCGGTACGGGGCGAAGAGCCGAAAGCGCCGGGGACGCCGACGCGCAACCGGCCGTACGGGCGGAGCGGTCACCGGACGAGCAGCAAGGAAAAGGATCACGCTCTTACGATCCCGGCCACCTCCACCATCCGTCCAACACCTGATCAGGGCGCATTCACGCACTCGCGATGTAGATCGGTGGCTCGCGCGCGATGTGGATCGGGGGAGGCGGAATCTGCACGGCGACGTCGGCCGACGAGTCGGTGGGTCGGTGGGCCAGTGGGGCGGTGGGGCGAGGGGGCGATGGGTCGGAGGACGTTGCGACGCCGTGACGCTGCGACGCCGCGAGGCCGGGAGGCCGGGAGGCCGGGACTCCTGGACTCTGGAACTTTGGGACTCGGCCCGCGAGTCTCCCCGCCCCGTATTCCGGGGCCGGTAGCAGGGGAGCGCTGCAAGGATGGTCCGATGCCGTTCGATATCGATCCGCGACTGCTCCGGGCGTTCACCACCGTGGCCGAGGAACTCCACTTCACCCGCGCCGCGGCCCGGCTCTACGTGGCCCAGCAGGCCCTGAGCCGTGACATCCGGCGACTGGAGCGGGAGGTGGGCACGGCGCTCTTCGTACGGACGACTCGCCAGGTCGCCCTCACGGCCGACGGTGAGCGGCTACTGCCGTACGCCCGCCGGGTGTTGACCGCCCACGAGGAACTGGCAGCGGCCTTCCGACCGGTGCCCGAGCGGCCACTGCTGGTCGATGTCGGGGTGCCGATCGGTACCGCGCACCGGGTGCTGGAGGACGCCAGGGGGCGGGTGCCGGACAGCTGTGAGCTGGTGGCCCGCTTCCACAGCGGGCTGACGGGGGCGGCGGCAGAGCTGGCCGCCGGGCGGCTCGATGTCTCCTTCGGGCGCTACGCGGGGCTGCCGCCCGCCGTTCGGTCCGGTCTGGCACACCAGCCGGTCCGTCTGGAGCCGATGGCGGTGCTGCTGCGGGAGGACCACCCCCTGGCGTCGCGGCCCGAGGTTCCGCTCGCGGAGCTGGCCGGCGAGACGCTCTATGCGGCCGCCGGGAATCCGCAGACCGAGGAGTGGACGGAGCTGGCGACCCAGCTGTTCGCGGGGCGGGGTATCGCGATGGCCGAGCCGTTCCCGGAGATCGAGGGTTCACAGGAGTTCGTACGAGTGGTGCGGAAACGGGGGTGGTCGGTACTGGCGAGCGTGGAATTCATCGACGTACCGGGGATGGCGCTGCGCCCGGTCGTGGACCCCGTACCGCTGTCACCCATCTCGATGGTGTGGCGCCGCGACCTGCACCACCCCGGCCTGACCGCCCTACGCGCTGCCGCGCAGGAACTGGCAGGGAAGAACGGCTGGTTGACCGCACCGGCGGGCGCCTGGCTCCCTCGGGAGGATGCCGCCGTGATGGGGGTGGGCGAGAGCGGGCAGGGGCGGTAGGGGGCGGCGTGCGTGAGCGTGGCACCCGGCGCGGGTGCGGTCACCGGCGGACGGGTGGCGGGCGCGTGGTGCTTCGGCGGCGGCGCGGCAGGTTCCGCCGGCGGGGCGGTGGTCGAGGACGCGGGGGGCGGTCGCGTTCATCTGCCAGTAGGGGCCGGTGCGGGTGGCGGTCGCGCTGATCTGCCCGTAGCGGGCCGGGGGCGGGTGTCGAGCAGGACCGTGCCGTCGGCCGTGCGGGTGCTGGTGACGTGCGGGGCGAGAGCGAGGGTGGTGCTGGTGACGTGCGGGGCGAGAGCGAGGGTCATGAAGTGCCTTGGGCCGGTGCGGAAAGGGGTGGGGCGGGGAACGGCGGCGCAGGGACCGGCGGTGTGGGGAACGGGGGTGCGGGGCGGGAGGGGGCGGGACGGGACGGTGCGGGGATGTGCGTCGGGGTGAGTGCGCGGAGCCAGTACTCGGTGGCGAGGGTGGGGTCCAGTGCGCGCAGGGCGTCGGTCCGCGGCTGGAGCGACGTCAGGTGGTGCCGGAGGACGGCGGGGCGGATCAGACCGCGTTCGGCGAGGAGGGAGTCGTCGCAGAGCGCGGACAGGGCGCCGCGGTGGGCGCGCAGACCGGCGGAGACCTCGGCGCTGTGCTCGCCCTTCGTACCGCCGCCGAGCACCGCGTCGGGCACGATGCCGCGCAGCGCACGGGTCAGCAGCGGCTTATACACGCCGGGTCGGGCGCGGTCGGCGAGCCGGAGGGTGAGCGCCGCGTCGATGACGGCGTTGTCGAGGAACGGCGCCTCGTAGTCGACGCCGTGCGGGGCAGCGAGGGCGACGGCGCCGCGGACGATCTCCCCGGAGCGGACGGCGGCGCGCATGATGTCGTGCTGGCAGCGCAGCGGTGCGAACGGTTCGGGCGCCTCGGCGGCGGCCTCGCGCAGCAGCCGGCGGACCGTGGCGACGGCGTCCGGATGCGCCCACGGCGGCAGGCTGGGCAGGACCTCCCAGTCGGCGCCGCAGGTCCGGGGATCGCCGCCGGCGGTCACCCGGGAGGCGCTGCCGGCCAGCCAGCGCGGATACGGGCGGCCGCCCAGCAGTGTGCGCAGGGTCTGGGAGGTCTTCCAGCGGCAGAGGTGGTGCGTCGTCCAGGCGCGCCGGGTGGCGGTGCGGAGGTCGCTGCGGGCAAGGGAGTTGAGGGCGGCCGGGCGGTGGGTGAACAGTTCGTCGCCGCCGACGCCGACGAGGTGCAGCCGGGAGCCGCGGGCGGCGACGAGACGGGCCTGGTGAGCGATCCGGGCGGCCTCTCGGAAGAGGGCGAGGGGGGCGGCCGGGTCGGTGGCGGTGGGATGCAGGGTGTCGTGGGGCGGGGTGTACCAGGTGGGGGCGTCGGCGTAGGGGAGGGAGAGGTGGAGCGAGAGGTGTTCGTCTGCCTGGGGTTGTGATCGCGATCCCGGACTGTTGCCCGCACGCCCGTCCCTGCTCCTGGCCCTGCCTCTCCTGCTGCTCCCGCCCGTGGTCGCTCCGCTCGTCCTGTACCCGCCCGTCGCGCTTCGCTCGCCCTTGTTCTTGTCCTTGCCTTTCTCCTTGCCCTTGCCCTGGCCCTTTCCCTGGCCGCGGGGGGTGTCTCCCTCTGCGCGTGGATCCCGACCGGGCCCGAGCCCGGGGCCTGAGCCTGGGGCGGCCGACTGTTCGCGTTGGCGTTCGGCGGCGCTCAGGTATGCCGCGCTGCGGGCGCTCCACACGGTGTCGTCGTTGCCGGGATCGCGGGGCACCCAGGAGGTGGTGATCAGCCGGACGTCCTCTTGGGCGGCGAGGAAGCACAGGCCGGTGGAGTCGGTGCCGCCGGAGAGGTCGGCGCTGAGGGTGGGACGGGCCACGGCCTTGCCCCCAGCCCGGTCCGGAACCCGGTCCGAAGCCCCACCCGAAGCTTCTTCCCAAGCCCGGTCCGAAGCTCCACCCGAAGACCCTTCCGGAGTCGCTTCCGAAGTCGCTTCCGAAGTCCCTTCCGAAGTCCCTTCCGAAGTCCCTTCCGAAGTCCGTTCCGAAGTCCCTTTCGAAGCCCGCCCCGCGGCCTCGCCCAGGGGCCCGTACCCGGTTCCGCCGGTGCTGCCGCCCGTGGCTCCGCCCGCGCTCCTGCCCGTATCGGTCTGCTCGGGGCGCTCGATGCACTCGGTCCGTTCGGTCCGCTCGGCCTGTCGGCGGGCGCGGTGGGTGCGGGCCGCTACGGCGTCGATGAGGGCCTGGCGTACGGTCTCGGCGGCGCGTTCCAGGGGGACGTCCGGTTCCGGTGGCTGCCACCAACGGGCCACGGTGGGCTGCCCGTTGGCGTCCACGGTGAGGTGGTGGCCCGGGGGGACGGCCGGTACCGCGCGCCACAGCGGGCGCAGGGCGAGCGGCAGCGGGGCGAACGGGAACAGCAGGCGCAGCGCCAGGGAGTCCTCGTCGAGCAGGCCGGTGCCGGGGGCGCCGGGCGGCAGTCCGCCGGTGGCCGCGCTGCGGGCGAGCGCCGCCAGGTCCTGGGGCCGGTTGCCGGCGACGGTGATGCCGCCGATCCGGGCGTGATGGAGCTGGTGGACCGTCGCGAGGTCGCCCTGACAGCGTAGCTCCGGGCCGACGGCGGCCAGGAGGGCGTAGCTGCCGGGGAGTTGGCGGGTGCGCCGGGCGATGCCGTCGAGGCCGTCGGGGCCGTTCAGCAGCCGGGCCAGGGTGTCCGGGCGGGCGGAGGTGGTGCCGAGGAGAACGGCGCGGCGCGGGCCCGCCTCTGCCGTCAGGAGCTGGTCCGCGGACCATCGGCCCACGATCCAGGGGCGGCCCGAGGGGTGGCGGAGGATCTGTGCGGGCGGTCCGGCGGGCAGGTGTCGGCACAGGGTGTCGGTCGCGGCGTGGTCGGGGAAGACGAGGAAGTCCACGGGATACCTGTCCATCAGGGGAGGGGCGGGCGTGGCCGCCGGACCGTCGGACACAGCCCTACCGGGGGCGGGGGGCCAGGCCCGGTGGGGCTGCCGTTCGTCAGCACCCGAAGAAACCGGTCCAGCCGTCCGTCCCAGTGGTAGCCCGAGTATCCGAGCCTCAGCTCGGTGTAGCCGCCCACCTCGACGAGCTGCGGCGACGCATAGCCGGTGGTCGTGGCGGGAGCGGTGGCGGGAGTGGTGGCGGTGGCGGTGGCGGTGACAGTCATGGTGTCGGCGGCGGTCGACACGTGCTGCGTATGCGGCATGGTTCACTTCCTTCGTTCTTCTCCCGGGAACACCCGCGGGTGTGTGTCGCCACGGAGCGTGTCTGATTGATTACTCATCGCGTTCGATGAAAATGCTGACAGTGTTCGGGTCGCCTGCCATTGCCTCGAACGAGTGATGTCAGAGGGCGTGCGAGGCACTTCGGTGTCACTTCGTCCGGCGTGTACGCCTCCCTGTCCGCGGCCGCTCACGCAAGGGGCCGGTGGCGCGTGAGCGCAAGGTTTCGCCGCGGTCACGTGCTGCCACGGTGCGGAAACCCGCCATCCCTAGCTTCGAAGGGAGGAACCGACCCCCTGGGAGGCGCGATGACGGCCGAGGCCGCGGCAGGCACCCGTAGCGACAGCAGCAGCGACAGCAGTAGCGACAGCCCCGATGAAAAGCGAACGGGCCGGCCGGCATCCGTCCCGACGGCCGTGCCGACGTCCGCCCCTGCGGCCGATCCGGCACCCGCTTCCCCCGTACCCGCTTCCCCTGCACTCGTTGGCCCCACGCCCGGTGGCCGGATGCGGCGGGGTGGGCGGTGGATCGAGCGGTGGGAGCCCGAGGACGAGACGTTCTGGGCGGAGACCGGGGCGCGGGTGGCCCGGCGGAATCTGGCCTTCTCCGTACTGTCCGAGCACATCGGCTTCTCCATCTGGAGCCTGTGGTCGGTGATGGTGCTGTTCATGGGGCCGGAGTACGGATTCGATCCGGCCGGGAAGTTCTTCCTGGTGGCGATCCCGACCCTGGTGGGCGGGGTGCTGCGGGTGCCGTACACCTTCGCGGTGGCGCGGTTCGGCGGGCGCAACTGGACGGTGATCAGCGCGCTGACGCTGCTGGTGCCGGCGACGGCGGCCGCGGTGGTGATGAAGCCGGGCACCTCCTACACCACGTTCATGGTGGTCGCGGCGCTCGCGGGCGTCGGCGGCGGCAACTTCGCCTCCTCGATGACGAACATCAACTCCTTCTATCCCCTACGGAAGAAGGGCTGGGCCCTGGGTCTGAACGCCGGCGGCGGCAACATCGGCGTACCGGTGATCCAGCTGCTGGGGCTGCTGGTGATCGGTACGGCCGGGGCCGCGCAGCCGCGGCTGGTACTCGCCGTCTATCTGCCGCTGATCGTGGTGGCGGCGGTGCTCGCGGCGCTGTTCATGGACAACCTGGCACCGGTGCGGAACGACACCGGAGCGGCCCTGGACGCCGCCCGGGAGCCGCACACCTGGGTGATGTCGCTGCTGTACATCGGCACGTTCGGGTCGTTCATCGGCTACAGCTTCGCGTTCGGGCTGGTGCTGCAGATCCAGTTCGCGCGCACGCCCCTGCAGGCGGCGTCGCTGACGTTCATCGGGCCGCTGCTGGGGTCGCTGGTGCGGCCGGTCGGCGGCCGGCTGGCGGACCGGTTCGGCGGCGCCCGGATCACCCTGGGGAACTTCCTGGCGATGGCCCTGGCCACCGGGGTGGTCATCTACGCGTCGGCGGCCCGGTCGCTGCCGGTGTTCCTCGTCGGCTTCATCGCGCTGTTCGTGCTGACCGGGCTCGGCAACGGCTCCACGTACAAGATGATCCCGGGGATCTTCCAGGCGCAGGCGGTCCGGCGCGGGCTGACCGGGGAGGCGGCCGAGGCCAGCGGGCGGCGGCTGTCGGGGGCGGCGATGGGGCTGATCGGCGCGGTCGGCGCGCTCGGCGGGCTGGCCATCAACCTGGCCTTCCGGCAGTCGTTCCTGGCCACCGGGTCGGGTACGCCGGCCTTCGTGTCGTTCCTGGCCTGCTATGCGGTGTGCACCGTGGTGACCTGGGCCGTATACCTGCGGCCGGCGGCGCGCGCACGGCGTACGGCACGGTCGGGCGCGGGTGCGGCGGCCGGGGACGCGGAGCGGCGGCCGGTCCACGCCGAGGTGTGAGGCCGGCGCGGCGTAGGGCTGGTGGGATCGGCGCGACCGGCGGGACCGGATGGGGGGCCGGTTGCCCGTGGTGGCCGCGCGGCGGCGTAACCCGGGGGAAATACTGGAGGACCGGGCCTGTCATGTGCTGTCGGCAGGCTGGACACCTGCGGACTTCAGACCTCGGTACCTCGGAGTCTCGGCAACTCGGGTCCTCGGAGTCTCGGTACCTCGGGTCCTCGGAGTCTCGGCAACTCGGGACCGTGGCTCTTCAGGGCTACGGCATCTCGGGACCGTGGCTCCTTGGGGCTACGGCTCCTCGGGACCATGGCCCCTCTGGGGCGCGGCTCCTCGGGGCCGCGGGTCTGAGATCCGGGGCGTCGGGATCCCGGGATTCCGGAGCTTCCCGCCGCCCGGGCCGCGGCGGCGGGGGAGCACGAGGCAGCACAACCACTCTGGGCGGAGCGGGACGACCATGCACGATCAGCAGCAACAGGAGTACGGCGAGCCGGAGCCGCGAACGGCGCCCGGCCACGGGCAGGCAGCGGCAGCCTCGGCTTCCCCGGGAGCCCCGGCGTCCGCGGGAATTACGGCAGCCACGGGAGTTACGGCTTTCCCGGATGCCCAGGCGTCCCCGGATGCCCCGGCGTCCGCGGCAGCCTCAACTTCCCCGGGCGTCCCTGAGCCCCCAGGCACCGCCCGCGGAGCCACGCCGGCAACGGCGCCCGGCCCCGGGTCGGCAACGGCACCAGGCCCCGCCCCGGCGGACGCGCCCGGCCCCGCCCCGGCGGACGCGCCCGGCCCCGCCCCGGCGGACGGGCCGGACGCCCGCCCGGCTCCCGCTGCTCCCTCCGTGCGCCCGTTGGACGGGTTCACCATCGGGGTGACCGCGGCCCGGCGGGCCGAGGAGCTGGGTGCCCTGCTGGAGCGGCGCGGCGCCCAGGTGATGCACGCGCCCGCGCTGCGCATCGTGCCGCTGCCGGACGACACCGAACTGCTCGCGGTGACCCGGGCGTTGATCGATCATGCGCCGGACGTCGTGGTGGCCACCACGGCCATCGGGTTCCGCGGCTGGATCGAGGCAGCGGAGGGCTGGGGGCTGGGCGAGGCGCTGCTGGACCGGCTGACTGGCGTCGAACTGCTGGCGCGCGGCCCGAAGGTGCGGGGCGCGATCCGGGCCGCCGGGCTCACCGAGAAGTGGTCACCCGCCTCGGAGTCGATGGCCGAGGTGCTGGACCGGCTGCTGGCGGAGGGGGTGTCCGGGCGGCGGGTGGCCGTACAGCTGCACGGCGAGCCGCTGCCCGGCTTCGTGGAGGCGCTGCGGGCCGGCGGCGCGGAGGTGATCGGCGTCCCGGTGTACCGCTGGATGCCGCCGGAGGACCTCGGCCCGGTCGACCGGCTGCTGGACGCGGTGATCGGCGGCGGCCTGGACGCGGTGACGTTCACCAGCGCACCCGCCGCCGCGTCGCTGTTGCGCCGGGCCGGTGAGCGCGGCATCCGGGAGGAGGTGCTGGCGGCGCTGCGCCAGGGAGTGCTGCCCGTATGTGTGGGGCCGGTGACCGCGCTGCCCCTGGAGGCCGAGGACGTGCCCACGTTCCAGCCCGAGCGTTTCCGGCTGGGGCCGCTGGTGCAGCTGTTGTGCCGCGAACTGCCCGGGCGGGCGCGGCCGTTGCCGGTGGCCGGGCGGCAGCTGGAGATCCGCGGGCACGCGGTCGTGGTGGACGGCGTGCTGCGGCCGGTGCCGCCGGCCGGCATGGCGTTGCTGCGGGCGCTGGCCCGCCGCCCCGGCTGGGTCGTCTCCCGCGCCGAGCTGCTGCGGGTGCTGCCGGGGTCGGGGCGGGACGAGCACGCCGTGGAGACCGCGATGGCCCGGCTGCGGGTGGCGCTGGGCGCGCCGAAGCTGATCCAGACCGTCGTCAAGCGCGGCTACCGGCTGTCGTTGGACCCGCACGCGGACACGGACAAGTACGGCGCGGCGTAAGAGAGTTCACGGACGAGTGCGACGCGGCGTAAGGCAGTGCACGGGCGAGCGCGGCGCGACGTAAGAGGGTCCACGAACAAATACGGCGCGGCGTAAGGGAGTTCACGGGCACGCACGCGGCGGCGTAAGAGTTCCACGGCAGGGCAGGGCAGGGCGGGGCGGGGGCAGGGGCCGGGCCCTTGGCTCAGGTCCCTCCCGCCCCCTTCTCATGCCCCACCCCACACCTCCCCACCCCACCCCATGCCCACCTCCAAAAAACTTCCCCCCGCCCCCTGAACACCCCGCCCGTCCCGTCCGTACTCCTCACCGCAAGTCCGATTCATGGCCAGGTCCCCGGCGATCTTGGGTGATCCGGGCTCTCGACCCGGGAGTTGGAGTGCGTAAGGATGCCGTCGTGGCAGACAGGACGACACCTGACGAGGAGCTCATGCGAGCCCTCTATGACGACCACGCGGGCCCGCTCCTCGCCTTCGTCCTGCGACTGGTGGCGGGCGACCGGCACCGCGCGGAGGACGTGGTCCAGGAGACGCTGGTGCGGGCCTGGCGCAACGCCGATCAGCTGCAGCGTGCCACCGGTTCGATCCGGCCCTGGCTGGTGACCGTGGCCCGGCGGATAGTGATCGACGGGTACCGGAGCCGTAAGGCCAGACCCCAAGAGGTCGATGCGACACCGCTGGAGACGATGCCGGCCGCCGATGTGATCGACCGGGCGCTGCGCACGATGACGATCTCCGAGGCGCTGAGCGATCTGAGCCAGGCCCACCGAGAGGCCCTCGTGGAGACGTACTTCAAGGAGCGTACGGTCAACGAGGCAGCGGAGGTGCTGCGCGTACCCGCAGGGACCGTGCGGTCCCGGGTCTTCTACGCGCTGCGCTCCCTGAAGCTCTCGCTCGAGGAACGAGGAGTGACGGAGTGATCCCGCCCACGCAGCCGGACCGGCACAGCGACGTCGGCGCCTATGCGCTGGGCGTGCTGGACGCTGCCGACTCCGAACGGTTCGAGAGGCATCTCGTCGGCTGTGACCGGTGCGCGGCCGAACTCGAGGAATTCATGGGCCTGACTCCGGTGCTGGCCGAGTTCAAGGAGTCCGCCCCCACCCCGGACACGCTCACCGCCGTCCCCGGCCCCCGGCTCCTCGGCGGACTGCTCGACGAGGTCGCCGCCACCCGCCGCGGCCGGGCCCGTCGCCGGCTGTTCCTGGTCGCCGCGGCCGTCGTACTGATCGTCGGCGGGCCGCTGGCCGCCGTCTCCGTCGTCAAGGGCGGTACGGAGCAGCCGCCGACGGCGGCGCCCCCGCTGGCCAATGCGGTCCGCGCCCAGTATGCCGAGGGCGAGCAGATCCACTCCGTCGACCCGGACACCAAGGTCTCCGCGGGCGTGTCCATGGCGGCCCGCCCCTGGGGCACCCAGGTCGTCCTCCAACTCGCGCACGTCAAGGGCCCGCTCAGCTGCTCCCTGGTCGCGGTCGGCAAGGACGGCCGGCGGCAGACCGTCACCACCTGGGCGGTTCCCGAGGGCGGCTACGGCATCCCCGGGAGCGCGGCCAAGTGGAACCGCGAGCCCCTGTATGCGGCGGGCGGTGCGGCGCTCAACCGGAACGAGATCGATCACTTCGAGATCAGCACCCTGGAGGGCAGGCGACTGGCCACGGTGAAGGCGTGAGCCGCGCGGAGCGGGCGGCCAGGGGCGGCGGAGCGGCCCCGCAACGCCCCTCCCGTGACCGCCCAGGACGCCCGAAGTAACGGTCTGCATCAACATCCGACCGAATCCGCCCAGATTTGTCCTTCTTACCAGGTGCGCACGGTGCCCGGTTCGCGTACGGTTGACGGCTGCCCTACGCACAGCAGAAGGGGGCCTGGGTGGCCGCGCACAACGCCACGCACGCACCGGATCACGCCTCGGAATCGGTTCGCGCCCGCGAGATCGAGGCCGAGCAGACGCACCTGGACCGCGTCTACCGGCGCCTTGAGGAGAAGATCCACGAGGCGGAGTTCCTCATGGACGACGCCGCCAAGCGCGGCCAGGTCGGCACGCCCGGCGCGCTCGCCGAGCGTGACGCCCAGGTCTTCCAGGCGGGTGTCCATCTCCACCGGCTGAACTCCGAGTACGAGGACTTCCTCTTCGGGCGGGTCGATCTGCTCCTCGGCAAGGACGGCAAGAAGGGTCCGGACGGCGCGTACACCTCCGTCGAGCCCGCCGAGGGCGCGATCGTGAACAACCGTGCCAAGATCGCCGAGACGCTGCACATCGGCCGGCTCGGCGTCCTCGACGCGGACTACTCCCCGCTGGTCATCGACTGGCGGGCGCCGGCCGCCGCACCCTTCTACCGCGCCACCCCGGTGGCGCCCGGCCGGGTCGTCCGCCGCCGGGTGATCCGCTCCAAGGGCCGCAAGGTGCTCGGCGTCGAGGACGACCTGATGCGTCCGGAGATCACCGCCACCCTGGACGGCGAGGAGCTCCCGGCGATCGGTGACGGCGCGCTGATGGCCGCGCTCGGCCGGGCCCGCAGCCACACCATGCGGGACATCGTCGCGTCCATCCAGGCCGAGCAGGACATGGTGATCCGGGCGCCCGCCGCCTCCGTCACCGAGGTCGAGGGCGGGCCGGGCACCGGCAAGACGGCGGTCGCCCTGCACCGTGCCGCCTACCTCCTCTATCAGGACCGCCGCCGTTACGCCGGCGGCATCCTGATCGTCTCCCCGACGCCGCTGCTGGTCGCCTACACCGAGGGCGTGCTGCCGTCGCTCGGCGAGGAGGGCCAGGTCGCCATCCGGGCGCTCGGCTCGCTCGTCGACGGCGCCGAGGCGACCGCCTACGACCCGCCGGCGGTGGCCCGCATCAAGGGCTCGTCGCGGATGCAGAAGCTGCTGCGCAAGGCCGCCCGGGCCGCCCTGGAACTGGCCCCGGGCGGCACCGCGCCCCCTTCCGGTCCGGCGGGCCAGCTCGCGTTCGGTGACGACGAGGAGACCACGCCGGCGGTACGGACCGACCGGCTCCGGGTCGTCGCCTTCGGCTCCCGGATCGAGCTGGACGCCGATGAGCTGCGCGCCATCCGGCAGTCCGCGCTCGGCGGCACCGCGCCCGTCAACCTGCTGCGCCCCCGGGCCCGCCGGCTGATCCTGGACGCCCTGTGGGCCAGGTCGGGCGCCGGCCGCCGCTACACCGACCCCGAACTCGCCGCCGAGGCCCGTGGGGGCTTCGACGAGGACCTCGTCACCGAGACCTCGTTCCAGGAGTTCCTGGACGCCTGGTGGCCCGAGCTGACCCCGCGCGGGGTGCTCGCCGCGATGGCCGACGAGAAGCTGCTGGGCCGCTGGGCGCGCCGCGTCCTCAACCCGCGCGAGGTGCGCCAACTGGCCCGTTCGCTGGGCCGGTTGGACGCCTCGGGGCACGGCCCGCTGTCGGTGCACGACGTCGCCCTGCTGGACGAGCTGCAGCAGATCCTGGGCGCCCCGATGCGCCCGGCCCGGCCGCGCGAGGCGGACCCGCTGGAGCATCTGACCGGCCTGGAGGAGCTGACGACGTACGCGGACCGCAACGGCTCCGGCCGCGGCCGGCGCGAGCGCCTGGAGGAGGAGCGCACCGACTACGCCCATGTGATCGTCGACGAGGCGCAGGACCTGACGCCCATGCAGTGGCGGATGGTCGGCCGCCGTGGCCGGCACGCCACCTGGACCGTGGTCGGCGACCCGGCGCAGTCCTCGTGGTCCGACCCGGACGAGGCGGCCGCCGCCCGGGACGAGGCGCTCGGCACCCGCCCGCGCCGCCGCTTCACCCTCACCGTCAACTACCGCAATCCGGCGGAGATCGCCGAGCTGGCGGGGAAGGTGCTGGCGCTGGCGATGCCCGGGATGCAGTCCCCGAAGGCGGTCCGTTCGACGGGCCTTTCGCCGCGCTTCGCGCTCGTCGGGGACGGTGCCGGACCCGCCGGCGAGGCCGCGCTGGCCGCCGCCACGGCGGCGGAGGCCGAGCGGCTGCTGGGCGAGGTGGACGGCACGGTCGGCGTCGTGGTGGCGATGCACCGCCGCGAGCAGGCCCGCCGCTGGCTGGCCCCGCTCGGTGACCGGGTGGTGGCGCTGGGCTCCCTGGAGGCGAAGGGGCTGGAGTACGACGCCACGCTGGTGGTGTCGCCGGCCGAGATCGCCGACGAGTCCCCGGCCGGGCTGCGGGTGCTGTACGTGGCGCTGACCCGGGCCACCCAGCAGCTGACCGTGCTGTCCGCCGAGCGCGACCAGCCGGACCCGGCCGGGGTGCCCGACCTGCTGCGGGACTGAGCCCGGCCGGGCCCGTCCGGGGGGACCTGAAATCCGTACCCCGCGACGGGATTCGCTTCCGGAGATGGTTTGTTAGCCTGGGTGACGGCACCGGCTCGATCCAAGCCCCCGGGCCCAACCATCGTCGCTACGAGCGACCACTTGCCGCGAGGCGAGCATGGCGGGTCGGTGTCGCTAACTCTTCGAGGCCCACGTCACCACGTGACGTGGGCCTCTTTGCTTGTCTGATCATTTCTCGTATGGTGGAAGTAAGTTTCCGAAGTCGCCACCTCCTGGTGAACACAACGCACGGAACCCCGGGCGGCTACCGCGTACTCAGGGGTAGGTGCGACGATCGGACGGCACAACGCTGTGACACGCAGCGATACACAGCGAAACGGTGAAAGCAGAGGAAGTCGGCCATGGCAACGGCGCCCAGCGTCTCCTACTCGATGACGGTCCGGCTGGAGGTGCCCGCGAGCGGAACCGCGGTCTCCCAGCTCACCACGGCCGTCGAGTCCCACGGAGGCTCGGTGACCGGCCTCGACGTCACTGCGTCCGGGCACGAGAAGCTCCGCATCGACGTCACGATCGCGGCCACCTCGACCGCGCACGCCAACGAGATCGTCGCGCAGCTCCGCAACATCGAGGGCGTCTCGCTCGGCAAGGTGTCCGACCGTACGTTCCTGATGCACCTCGGCGGCAAGATCGAGATGTCGTCGAAGCACCCGATCCGCAACCGCGACGACCTCTCCATGGTCTACACCCCCGGCGTCGCCCGGGTCTGCCAGGCCATCGCCGACAACCCCGAGGACGCCCGCCGGCTGACGATCAAGCGCAACAGCGTCGCGGTCGTCACGGACGGCTCCGCGGTCCTGGGCCTGGGCAACATCGGCCCCAAGGCCGCGCTGCCCGTCATGGAGGGCAAGGCGGCCCTCTTCAAGCGCTTCGCCGGCATCGACGCCTGGCCGCTGTGCCTGGACACCCAGGACACCGACGCCATCGTGGAGATCGTCAAGGCCATCGCCCCCGGCTTCGCCGGCATCAACCTGGAGGACATCTCCGCGCCCCGCTGCTTCGAGATCGAGGCGCGGCTGCGTGAGGCGCTGGACATCCCGGTCTTCCACGACGACCAGCACGGCACCGCCATCGTGGTGCTCGCCGCGCTCACCAACGCGCTGCGCGTCGTCGGCAAGAAGATCGAGGACGTCCGGGTCGTGATGTCCGGCGCCGGCGCGGCCGGCACCGCCATCCTCAAGCTGCTGCTGGCCGCCGGCGTCGGGCACGCCGTCGTCGCCGACATCCACGGTGTGGTGCACGCCGGCCGCACGGACCTGGTCGACGCCGACCCGGACTCCGCGCTGCGCTGGATCGCCGACAACACCAACCCCGAGGGCGTCACCGGCACCCTCAAGGAGGCCGTGGTCGGCGCGGACGTCTTCATCGGCGTCTCGGCGCCCAACGTCCTCGACGGCGACGACGTGGCGAAGATGGCCGAGGGCGCGATCGTGTTCGCACTCGCCAACCCCGACCCCGAGGTCGACCCGGCCATCGCCCGGCAGACCGCCGCCGTCGTGGCCACCGGCCGCTCCGACTTCCCGAACCAGATCAACAACGTCCTGGTGTTCCCCGGGGTATTCCGCGGCCTCCTGGACGCCCACTCCCGTACGGTGAACACCGAGATGATGCTGGCCGCGGCCCGCGCCCTCGCGGACGTCGTCCTGGAGGACGAGGTCAACCCGAACTACATCATTCCCAGCGTCTTCAACGAGAAGGTCGCGGGCGCGGTGGCCGGTGCGGTGCGGGACGCGGCCAAGGGCAGCGACCCGGCTGTGACGACGGCCACGACGGTCTGACCACGGCGCGTCGCGGGACACGCCGTCACGACGGCCCCCATAGGGTGGCGGGCAGCAATGGCCGCCATCCTGTGGCTCCGGCCCGGAGCGGGACGGTGCGGAACGTCATCACCATGTGGCAGTGGCGCTTTTCGTGTGACCCGCCAGGGCGCCGGATTGGCTTTACTGCCGCAGGTAGGGGCAGGATGCGTATTCGGGCGCGAGGGTCTGGCAGGCAGACCCGGGTCCGGGGACTGTCCGAGGACCCTGGCAGCATCGGCTTCGCTGTGCCCAACATGCGGCTCCGCCGCGTGGCACGCCTCATTGGCAAGAAGAACACGGGAGTACAAACATGAACCGCAGTGAGCTGGTGGCCGCTCTGGCCGATCGCGCCGAGGTGACCCGCAAGGACGCCGACGCCGTTCTGGCCGCCCTCGCCGAGGTGACCGGCGAGGTCGTCGCCAAGGGCGACGAGAAGGTCACCATCCCCGGCTTCCTGACCTTCGAGCGCACCCACCGGGCCGCTCGCACCGCGCGCAACCCGCAGACCGGCGACCCGATCCAGATCCCGGCCGGCTACAGCGTGAAGGTGTCCGCGGGCTCCAAGCTCAAGGAAGCCGCCAAGGGCAAGTAAGGCCCCGAAACGGCGTAACGAGGCGGCCGCCCCGACGGGGGCGGCCGCCTTCGTCGTACCCGCTCACCGTACGGCCCCGCCGCGCCCGTCCTCACGGCCCTCCCGCGCCGCCACCACGGCCGTACGGGGCCGGGAAGGGCGCCCGGCACCTCCCGGGCCGCCCCGTGGCGCCGGACGGCCCCAGACAGCCGCAAGGGGCGGCCACCGGCTGGTGGCCGCCCCTTGCGGCGTGGTCCTACGGGTGTCGGCGCGGCGCGCCGTGGGGCCCGGGCGTCGTCAGTGGCTCAGCGCCCCGTTGGGCAGCTCCACATGGCCGCCCAGCTCGACGAGCTTCTCCATGAAGTTCTCGTAGCCGCGGTTGATCAGGTCGATGCCGTGCACCCGGGAGGTGCCCTGCGCCGCCAGCGCCGCGATCAGGTACGAGAAGCCACCGCGCAGGTCCGGGATGACCAGGTCGGAGCCCTGCAGCTTGGTCGGCCCGGAGACCACCGCGGAGTGCAGGAAGTTGCGCTGGCCGAAGCGGCAGGCCGAGCCGCCCAGGCACTCCCGGTAGAGCTGGATGTGCGCGCCCATCTGGTTGAGGGCGGACGTGAAGCCGAGCCGGGACTCGTAGACCGTCTCGTGGACGATGGACAGGCCGGACGCCTGGGTGAGGGCGACGACCAGCGGCTGCTGCCAGTCGGTCTGGAAACCGGGGTGGACGTCGGTCTCCAGGGCGATGGCGTTGAGCGAGCCGCCCGGGTGCCAGAAGCGGATGCCCTCGTCGTCGATCTCGAAGGCGCCGCCGACCTTCCGGAAGGTGTTGAGGAAGGTCATCATGGAGCGCTGCTGGGCGCCCCGGACGTAGATGTTGCCCTCGGTGGCGAGCGCCGCGGACGCCCAGGAGGCGGCCTCCAGGCGGTCCGGGAGGGCCCGGTGGGTGTAGCCGTTGAGCTTGTCGACACCGGTGATCCGGATCGTCCGGTCGGTGTCCATGGAGATGATCGCGCCCATCTTCTGCAGCACGCAGATGAGGTCCTCGATCTCCGGCTCCACCGCGGCGTTCGACAGCTCGGTGACGCCCTCCGCCAGTACGGCGGTCAGCAGCACCTGCTCGGTCGAGCCGACCGACGGGTACGGCAGCCGGATCTTGGTGCCGCGCAGCCGGTGCGGCGCCTCCAGGTACTGCCCGTCGGCGCGCTTCTCGATCTTCGCGCCGAACTGGCGCAGCACGTCGAAGTGGAAGTCCACCGGGCGGCCGCCGATGTCACAGCCGCCCAGGCCCGGGATGAAGGCGTGGCCGAGGCGGTGCAGCAGCGGGCCGCAGAACAGGATCGGGATCCGCGAGGAGCCGGCGTGCGCGTCGATGTCGGCGACGTTGGCGCTCTCCACGTGCGACGGGTCGAGGACCAGCTCGCCGGGCTCGTCGCCCGGGCGGACCGTGACGCCGTGCAGCTGCAGCAGTCCGCGCACCACGCGTACGTCGCGGATGTCGGGCACGTTGCGCAGCCGGCTGGGTCCGCTGCCGAGCAGGGCGGCGACCATGGCCTTGGGCACAAGGTTCTTCGCACCGCGAACCCGGATCTCGCCCTCCAGCGGGGTGCCGCCGTGGACAAGCAGTACGTCGTCAGTAGAGACGGTCATGGATCTCGCGTTCCTGGAGACGGGCAGGGCCAAGCTGAAATGGTAAGGGCGTCCGAGGGGGTGCCCGTAAGCCCGTGCAGCCTCTGAGCATGTAATGGCTTTGTCACAACACGCTCGGCTACGGTCACCCTTTGATCTGTAATCGCCCTTTGGCGGAAAAGTTGCAGATTGTCTTAAATGCACTGTGACGAAGCCGGATTGGGGCCGGCGCTCTTCAGGGGCCGGTGCCGTGCGCCGGGGCTGCCGCCGTACGCCCTGCCCTGCGCTCGCACCGGTCACGGCTTTGACCCCCCGCTCGGGGCGGAAGTGCGGGATCATGTGGCCATGACCGAGGTGTCCTCGCTCACAGGCCGGCTGCTCGTCGCGACGCCCGCGCTTGCGGACCCGAACTTCGACCGCGCGGTGGTGCTGCTCCTCGACCACGACGAGGAGGGCTCCCTCGGCGTGGTCCTCAACCGCCCCACCCCGGTGGGCGTCGCGGACATCCTCGCGCCCTGGGCCGCGCTGACCGGTGAGCCGGGCGTGGTCTTCCAGGGCGGCCCGGTCTCGCTGGATTCGGCGCTCGGGGTGGCGGTGGTGCCCGGCGGGGCCTCCGGCGAGGGCGGCATGCCGCCCATGGGTACGGGTGCCGGTCCCGGCGCCGAGGCGGGGGAGACCGCCGGCGCGCAGGTCGCCGACCGCGCGGGCGTGCAGCCGGCCGAGGAGCCGCTGGGCTGGCGCCGGGTGCACGGCGCGATCGGCCTGGTTGACCTGGAGGCCCCGCCCGAGCTCCTCGCGGCGGTGTTCGGCAGCCTGCGGATCTTCGCCGGTTACGCGGGCTGGGGCCCGGGCCAGCTGGAGGACGAGCTGGTCGAGGGCGCCTGGTACGTCGTCGAGTCCGAACCGGGCGACGTCTCCTCGCCCGACCCGGAACAGCTGTGGCGCGCGGTCCTGCGGCGGCAGCGCAACGAGCTGGCGATGGTGGCCACGTACCCGGACGACCCGTCGCTGAACTGATCGCGACGACCGGCCGGCCGGTCACGGGGGAGGTCCCGCGGAACGCCGGATTTTTGTTGAGCGCTGGATTATTGTGACGGCTTCGTCATGAGGAATTGTCAGTGCCCGTCGCTATGGTTCGAGTGACAGGGGACGGTGTGCGGCCGCGTCGGCGGGGCCGCGCAGGACAGCGGGGGAGAGTGCCTATGCACAGGCCGAGTGTGCCCGGGGATCTGGACCATCCGGAGCGGCTGTGGGCGCGGGCCGCGACGCTCGCGGTGGTCGCCGCGGCGGTCGACGACTGGGACGAGTTCTCCTGGGGGAAGCACGGACTCGAGTGCTGGAACGGCGGCGGCAGCTACTGGTGGCGGCTGAAGCTGTACGACGGCGGCCGGGCGCTGCTCTGCGGCCAGGACTCGGACGGCAGCTACACCCACAGCGGCGACCGCCAGATCGACTTCCTGGCCGGCGGGCCCGGGTGGCTGCCCTGGGAGCAGCTGACCGACGACGCCCAGGGGAACCTCTTCGGATTCGTCTACTGGTGGCAGGACGGTGCCTGGGCCCGTGCCCCGTATCCCGAGAAGCTGCCGGACGACGGCCTGGAGATGGCGATGAGCTGGGCCGCCCCCGGTGACGCGTCGATCGGCCGGATCGTCGATGACCTAGTGGCCCGTACGGAGACCGAGGTCGACGCGGCGGACGCGGTCCGTACGTTCATCGCCGCCGCCGAGGCCCGTGCGGTCGGCGGGCCGGAGATCGCCGCGCTGCTGGACGCGGTCTGCGACCAGGACTCCTGGTACGAGGTCCGGCCGGAGGCCGCGCTCGCCTTCGCCGAGAAGCTGGGCCTGACCTCCGGCGACCGCGGTGGGCTGGCGGTGGCTTCGGCTTCCTGAGAAGGCGGACCCGGCGGACGCCCGGACGGGTCCGGCGGCGGGTGTCGCGGCGGCGGGCCGTCGCTCCCGGGTCGTCGCGGGCGTGAGTACCCTTGGCAGCTATGAGCACTCTTGAGCCCGAGCGCGGGGCAGGTACGGGGACCCTCGTAGAGCCGACACCGCAGGTGTCGCACGGCGACGGCGACCACGAGCGCTTCGCCCACTACGTCCAGAAGGACAAGATCATGGCGAGCGCGCTCGACGGTACCCCCGTCGTGGCGCTCTGCGGCAAGGTCTGGGTCCCGGGCCGCGACCCGAAGAAGTACCCGGTCTGCCCCATGTGCAAGGAGATCTACGAGTCCATGGGCGCCGGTGGCGACAAGGACAAGGGCGGCAAGGACGGCGGCAAGAAGTAACCGCCGCCCACCGGCCCGCCGCGGGCACGGGTCCGGACCTTTCGGGGCCCGGGCCCGCCGTCGTGCCCGCACACCCGCGCGCCGACACTTGACCCCCGTCCTCCTGGGATGCGCGGGACGACGGCGGATCGACGGAACGGCCCTGGCGGGGGGACCCACGCACCCGCCTGCGGCATCACGGGACGGCTGCTGACGCAATGTGACGGCAGGCCGGACGACGAGTTGGCCGGACGACGAGTTGGCCGGATCACCGGCCCTGCCGGACCGGCAGATGGCAGCATCGACCCCGACACCGCCCGCGGCACGTCCGTGCCATCGCCCGCGGCACGGGCGGGTGCTCTCCGTACGCCGACAGCGCCGGCCGGTCCCGGGCCCGGGGGCGCGGTGGAGGACAGACGGCATGCCGGACACCGACGGCCCCACGCACCACCCGGACGCCCCCGCGGCACCACCGGCCCCCGGCACCGCTTCCGTGCCCGACCCCGGTGTCCCGCACCTACCGGGCGCCGGTCTGATTCCTGCGCCGTTGAGCATCGACGCGCCCTCCGGCAGCGCCGTCCGGCTCGGCCCGGACACCGCGCTCGCCGCCGCACCCGGCACCGAGGACACCGCGCTGTGGCTGCGGGCCACCCTCGGCGACGCCTTCGGCCTGCCGCTGCCGCCCGGCTCCGCCGACGCCACCGACACCCTCGCGCTGGCCCTCGACCCGGCCCTGCCCGCGGAGGGCTACCGCCTGGAGGCCGACGCCCGTTGGGGCGTCCGGATCACCGGCGGCGGCCCGGCCGGTGTCTTCTGGGGCGCCCAGACGCTCCGTCAGCTCCTCGGCCCGCACGCCTTCCGCCGCGCCCCGCTCACCCCCGGCCGGCCCGCCGCCCTCCCGCAACTGACCGTCGAGGACGCCCCCCGCTTCGGCTGGCGCGGCATGCTGCTCGACGTCGCCCGGCACTTCCTGCCCAAGGACGGCGTGCTGCGCTACCTCGACCTGCTCGCCGCGCACAAACTCAACGTCCTGCACCTGCACCTGACCGACGACCAGGGCTGGCGCATCGAGATCCGGCGCTACCCGAAGCTGACCGGAACCGGCGCCTGGCGCGCCCGCACCAAACTCGGCCACCGGGCCTCCCCGCTCTGGGACGAGCGCCCGCACGGCGGCTACTACACCCAGGACGACATCCGCGAGATCGTCGCCTACGCCGCCCGCCGGCACATCACCGTCGTCCCCGAGATCGACGTCCCCGGACACTCGCAGGCCGCCATCGCCGCGTATCCGGAACTCGGCAACACCGACGTCATCGACACCACCTCCCTGAAGGTCTGGGACACCTGGGGCGTCAACCCCAACGTACTGGCACCCACCGACACCACCCTGCGGTTCTACGAGCACGTCCTCGAAGAGGTCCTCGCACTCTTCCCGTCCCGCTTCGTGCACATCGGCGGCGACGAGTGCCCCAAGGACCAGTGGCGGGCCTCCGCCACCGCCCAGGCCCGGATCGCCGCACTCTCGCTGGCCGGCGAGGACGAACTGCAGAGCTGGTTCGTCCGCCACTTCGACCGCTGGCTCGCCGACCGCGGCCGGCGGCTCATCGGCTGGGACGAGATCCTCGAAGGCGGCCTGGCCGAGGGAGCGGCCGTCTCCTCCTGGCGGGGCTACGCCGGCGGGGTCGCGGCCGCCAAATCCGGCCACGACGTCGTCATGTGCCCCGAACAGCAGGTCTACCTGGACCACCGTCAGGACCCGTCCCCGGACGAGCCGGTGCCGATCGGCTACGTACGGACCCTGGAGGACGTCCACCGCTTCGAGCCGGTGCCACCGGAGCTGACGCCCGAGCAGGCCGCGCACGTCCTGGGGACCCAGGCCAACGCCTGGACCGAGGTCATGGACAGTCAACAGCGCCTCGACTACCAGGTCTTCCCCCGGCTCGCCGCGTTCGCCGAGGTCGCCTGGTCCCACCTGCCCGCGCCGGCCGACCGCGACCACCAGGACTTCCTGCGCCGGATGGCCGCCCACTACGGCCGTCTCGACGCCCTCGGCGTCGACTACCGGCCACCCGGCGGCCCCCGCCCCTGGCAGAAACGCCCCGGGGTGCTCGGACGCCCGATCGACGGGGCGCCCCCAAACGTGTGAGCCCCGGTGCAAGGAGGGCGCCCGTACGGCCGGACCCTGGGACGGTGGTACACACGGCGGTTCCTCCCCGCACCGCCGTAACGAGCACCGCCGTACGACGGCGTGCGCCCCGCCCGGGCGCACCCCGCACCCGCAGCACGCCCCGCCGGCGGGCCCGACCGCGGACTTCACCGGCGGTGGCGGACGAATCCGGACCAGCACCCTGTCCGGGGACGGATCGTCCCTTCGCGGACCCTCGCGCCGAGGGTCCGGGAAGATGTGCCAGAGTTGCCACGTCCGGGCTGTGAGCACGTACCGTACGGCGGAGCGGAACTGCCGGGACACCACCGGGGAAGGGGCAGCTGGCTTGACCACGCACGCACCGCACGCGTCGCACACGGTGACGTTGCCGGCCTCGCTCGACGAGGCCGTGGCGGCACTCACCGCCATGCCCGCCGCCGTGCCCGTCGCGGGCGGCACCGACCTCATGGCGGCGGTCAACGCCGGACTCCTCAGACCCGCGGCCCTGGTGGGCCTCGGCCGGATCAGCGAGATCCGCGGCTGGCAGTACCTGGACGGCCATGCGCTGCTCGGCGCCGGCCTGACCCTCGCCCGTATGGGACGCCCCGACTTCGCCGCCCTCATCCCCGGTCTGGCCGCCGCCGCGCGCGCGGCCGGCCCGCCGCAGATCCGCAACGCCGGCACGCTCGGCGGCAACATCGTCACCTCCGCCCCCACGGGCGACACGCTCCCGGTGCTCGCCGCCCTGGAGGCCACGGTGATCATCGCCGGCCCCGGGGGCGCCCGTCGTGAGATCCCGGTCAGCCACCTCCTGGCCGGCCACGAGATGCTGCACCCCGGCGAACTCGTCGGCTTCGTACGGGTGCCGCTGCTGCACGCCCCGCAGGCCTTCCTCAAGGCCACCGGCCGCACCGGCCCCGGCCGGGCCACCGCGTCGGTGGCGCTGGTCCTCGACCCCGCCCGGCGTGGGGTGCGCTGCGCGGTCGGCGCGGTCGCCGCGATGCCGCTGCGCCCACTGGAGGCCGAGCAGTGGGTGGCCTCGCTCATCGACTGGGACGGCGAACGCGGCCTGGTGCCCGAGGCCCTGACGGCCTTCGGGGACTACGTCGCCGCCGCCTGCATCCCCGACCCGGCCCCGCCGGAGGACGGTTCCGAACCGGCGACCCTGCCGCCGGCCGCGCTTCACCTGCGCCGTACGGTGGCAGCCCTGGCCCGCCGCGCACTTGGGAGGGCGCTCTCGTGAGCGAAGACCACCGTCATCCGCAGCAGCCGCACGCCGACCAGGGCTGGCAGCCACTGCCGCAGGGCGGCGAGTACGAGTCCGAGGCCACGGCCTTCGTCCAGCTCCCGGAGGGCTTCACCACCGGGGTCTACGGCGGCCGGACGCCCGGCTACCCCACCCCGGGGGCCGACCCGCTCGCCGCACCCGGCCACGGCTACACCCCGCCGGCGTCCTTCACCCCGCACCCGGCCGCGCCGCACGCCCCCGAAGCGGGCGCCGACCCCGCGGCCACCGGCCAGTGGACCATGCCGTTCACCGACCGGGCCGACGGCTACGCCGACCCCTCCACCGGATACGGCGCGCCCGCGCACGACCCCGCCCACCAGGGCGGCTCCGCGGTCTACCAGGGCGGTGCACCCGAGGCCGCCCGGCCGTGGGGCCCGGACACCGTGGAGTGGCCGGTGGCGGGCAGCGCCGAGGCCGCCGCCTCCTGGAGCATCCCGGCGGCGGACGACGGACTGGAGGAGTCCGGTGAGTACCTGGTCGGCGACGACCGGCTGACGGGCCACCCGGCCGGCCAGCCGCATCCGTCGGGCCACCCGGGACACCAGGGCCTCACGGGCACCGGCGGCTACCAGGGCGGTGGCTACCCGGGTTCCGGCGCGTACGAGAGCGCCGCCACCACGGCGGAGACCGCCGACGCCGCCCGCACCGGCCACTGGAACTTCACCGCCGGCCTGAGCGCCACCAGCGGCTCCCCCGCGGCCGCCGAGGACCCCCAGGGGCCCGCCCCGGCACCGTCGGCGGACGAACCCTTCAGCGGCTCCCTGAACGGCGGTTACGCGCCCGACCACGGCCTCGCGGACCACGGCCGGGCGCCGGGCCACGACCAGGACACCGGACCGGACCCCGCCGCCGGCGCGACCGGCCACTGGTCGCTGCCGGCCGACGCGCTCGCCCAGTGGCCGCCGGCCGCGGAGCCGGAGCGGCCGCCGCACGACGACGCGGTGACGGACCACCACGACGCCGCGGCGGACGCGCCCGCACCCCCGGCCGCCGCCGACGCCTGGACGGCCCCCGCGGCCGCCGCACCCGCGACGCGGCCGGAGCACACCGCACAGCGGCCGGACCACGCCGCCCACCAGCCCGAGCGGACCGCCCAACAGCCGGAGCACACCGCGGAGTTCGCCGCGGCCGCGGACGGCGCCGCCCAGGAGCCGGCCGCCGCGCCCGCTTCGTCACCTTCGCCGGACGTGCTGCCCGACGCCCCCGCCGGCGAGGCCACGGCCCCCGCGCCCTCCGAAGCCCCGGCCCCGGACGATGCACCGGCCGCCGCCGCCGACGACGACCGGCCCGCCCCCGAGGACACGGCCGCCGCCCCGGCCACCCCGGGCGACGACGACCCGGCCGCCATCCCCTCCCACCCCGCGGACGAGCCCGCCCCGCACGACGAACACCCCGCCGCCTCCTACGTGCTGCGCGTCAACGGCATCGACCGGCCGGTCACCGACGCCTGGATCGGCGAATCGCTGCTCTACGTGCTGCGCGAGCGGCTCGGTCTGGCCGGGGCCAAGGACGGCTGCTCCCAGGGGGAGTGCGGCGCCTGCTCGGTCCAGGTGGACGGACGCCTGGTGGCCTCCTGCCTGGTGCCCGCCGCCACCACGGCCGGCAGCGAGGTCCGCACGGTCGAGGGGCTCGCGGAGAACGGCGTGCCCTCCGACGTACAGCGCGCGCTCGCCGCCTCCGGTGCCGTGCAGTGCGGCTTCTGCGTACCGGGCATGGCGATGACCGTCCACGACCTCCTGGAGGGCAACCACGCCCCCAGCGAACTGGAGACCCGTAAGGCGCTGTGCGGCAATCTGTGCCGCTGCTCCGGTTACCGGGGCGTGCTGGACGCCGTCGAAGAGGTCGTCAAGTCCCGTGCGGAGGCCGCCGCGGCCGCCTACGAGGCGGACGACGGGGCCGGGGCGCCCCCGGCGGACACCGCACGCATCCCC
This sequence comes from Streptomyces sp. NPDC048196, assembly GCF_040652715.1. Lineage (NCBI taxonomy): Bacteria > Bacillati > Actinomycetota > Actinomycetes > Kitasatosporales > Streptomycetaceae > Streptomyces > Streptomyces sp. NPDC048196. The sequence continues at coordinate 66,601 of NZ_JBEZMM010000025.1, forward strand.
CACCAGGCGGGCCCCGCCGACCCCATGGGCCACGCCCCGCACGACCAGGATCCGTACCCGGGAGGTTCGGCATGACCGGAACGTCCGAGGGCGCCGGCGCCGTCACCGCGACCCCCGCCGCGGGCGTCGAGATGCCCGCGGAGGCGCCGCTGCACGGCCTGGGCGTCTCCCTGCCGTCCGCGGACGCGCCGGCGAAGACCGAGGGCACCTTCCCGTACGCGGCCGACCTGTGGGCCGAGGGCCTGCTGTGGGCGGCGGTGCTGCGCTCCCCGCACCCGCGCGCCCGGATCCTGTCCGTCGACACCAAGCACGCGGCCGAGATGCCCGGCGTCCGCGTCGTCGTCACGCACGAGGACGTACCCGGGGACGCCGGGCACGGCCGGGGCACCGCCGACCGCCCGGTGTTCGCCAAGGACGAGGTCCGCCACCACGGTGAGCCGATCGCCGCGGTCGCCGCCGACCACCCCGACACGGCGCGGCTGGCCGCGGCCGCCATCGCCGTCGAGTACGAGGTCCTGGAGCCGGTCACCGACCCCCAGCTCGCCTTCGAGGCCGAGCCGCTGCACCCCGACGGCAACCTCATCCGGCACATCCCGCTCCGCTTCGGTGACGCCGACGCCATGGGCGAGGTGATGGTCGAGGGCCTCTACCGGATCGGCCGCCAGGACCCGGCGCCCATCGGGGCCGAGGCCGGACTCGCCGTGCCCCGCCCCGACGGCGGCGTGGAGATCTACACCGCCTCCACGGACCCGCACACCGACCGCGACCTGGCCGCTGCGTCCTTCGGCCTGACCCCCGAGCAGGTCAAGGTCGTGGTGACCGGTGTCCCCGGCGCCACCGCCGACCGCGAGGACCCCGGCATCCAGCTCCCGCTCGGCCTGCTGGCGCTGCGCACCGGCTGCCCGGTCAAACTGGCCGCCACCCGTGAGGAGTCCTTCCTCGCGCACGCCCACCGCCACCCCACGCTGCTGCGCTACCGCCACCACGCGGACGCCGACGGCAAGCTGGTCAAGGTCGAGGCGCAGATCCTGATGGACGCCGGAGCGTACGCGGACACCTCCGCCGACGCGCTGGCCGCCGCCGTCTCCTTCGCCTGCGGCCCGTACGTCGTCCCGCACGCGGTCGTCGACGGCTGGGCGGTGCGCACCAACAACCCGCCGTCCGGCCACGTCCGCGGCGAGGGCGCGATGCAGGTCTGCGCCGCCTACGAGGGGCAGATGGACAAGCTCGCCGCCGCTCTGGGCCTGGAGCCGCACGAGATCCGGCTGCGCAACGTCATGGCCACCGGCGATCTGCTCCCCACGGGCCAGACGGTGACCTGCCCCGCCCCGGTGGCCGAGCTCCTGCTCGCCGTCAAGGAGGCGCCGCTGCCCGAACTGCCCAAGGACGCCCCCGAAGCGGACTGGCTGCTGCCGGGCGGGCCGGAGGGCGCGGGCGAACCGGGCGCGGTGCGCCGCGGCGTCGGCTACGCGCTGGGCATGGTGCACATGCTGGGCGCGGAGGGCACCGACGAGGTCTCCACCGCCACCGTCAAGGTCAGCGGCTCGGTCGCGACCGTCATCTGCGCCGCGGTGGAGACCGGTTCGGGCTTCTCCACCCTGGCCCGGCAGATCGTCCAGGAGACCCTCGGGGTCGACGAGGTGCACGTCGCCGGCGTCGACACCGACCAGCCCCCGGCCGGAGCCGCCTGCCACGGCCGGCACACCTGGGTCTCCGGCGGCGCCGTCGAGCGCGCCGCCAAGATGGTCCGCACCCAGCTCCTCCAGCCGCTGGCCCACAAGTTCGGCATGTCCACCGAGCTCCTCCAGATCAGCGACGGCAAGATCACCTCGTACGACGGCGTACTCAGCACCACCGTCGCCGAGGCCCTGGACGGCAAGGAACTCTGGGCCACCGCCCAGTGCCGCCCGCACCCCACCGAGCCGCTCGACGACGAGGGCCAGGGCGACGCCTTCGTCGGCCTCGCCTTCTGCGCCATCCGTTGCGTCGCCGACGTCGACATCGAACTGGGCACCATCAGGGTCGTCGAGATGACCGTCGCCCAGGACGTCGGCCGGATCCTCAACCCCGCCCAGCTGCGGGCCCGTATCGAGGCGGGCGTCACCCAGGGCCTGGGCGCCGCCCTGATGGAGAACCTCCGCACCACCCGCGGCCAGGTCCGCCACCCCGACCTGACCGGCTACGCCCTGCCGACCGCGCTCGACGCCCCCGACATCCGCATCGTCAAACTCGTCGAGGAACGCGACGTGGTCGCCCCGTTCGGCGCCAAGCCCGCCAGCGCCGTGCCGGTGGTCACCTCCCCGGCCGCCGTGGCCTCCGCGGTCCGCGCCGCCACCGGCCGCCCCATCGGCCGCCTCCCGATCCGCCCCCAGGCGGCGGTCGCCCAGGTGATCCAGCAGTAACGGCCCCACACGAAAGCGGCCCGCCACAAAGGTGGCGGGCCGCATCGCTGTCCCTCGGAGGCCGTGGCGGGATTCGAACCCACGTAACTCGCTTTGCAGGCGAGCCCCTGAACCACTCGGGCACACGGCCGAGTTGCGCTGTGCTCCTGACTCTAGGCCGCGGGCCGGGGGGCCCGGCAAGGGCGCGGGGCGCTCTGCCACAAGGCTGCAACAAACCGCTTTGCGGTGCCCCGTACGTACTTGGCCGTCCCGCCGTGGTGGTGCCTCGCCGTTGCGCTTTCCGGCGCCTCGCACGTAGCTGTCTGCTGCGCCGCGGGTCGTCTCGCCGTTGCGCCTGCGGCGGGCCGGTGGGTGTCGCGTGCGGTGACGGACCTCCGGGGCCGGTTGTGTGGACTGCTGACGCTTTACGTCCACACAACCGGCCCCTCCGGCCCGTCCCCTCCCGTGAGTGGGTGGGAAAGGGCCGGCGGGGGCGGGCATCGTCGGTCAGGTGACTGCGTGTGGAAAAGGTCACAGTCACCGGGGAGACCAGGCCCGCCCCCACGAAAACTTCCACTCACGGGAGGGGCTGGACCGGAGGACGAAGTCCGGAGGGCCGGCACCGCACCCGACAAACAAACGCCCGCCGCCAGGCGCGACGGCGAGACGACCCGCGGCGGGACAGCCAGGTACGTGGGAGGCGCCGCAAAGCGCAACGGCGGGCAACAACCGCGGCGGGACAGACAGGTACGTGGGAGGAACCGCGAAGCGGCCCCCGGTACGCTGGCGCGGTTGCCGAGAGCCGAGTTCAGCCGACGGAGACCGTGACTACCACCACCAGTGCCACCAACAGTCATCACCTGTCCCCGGCCTTCCCGGGGCGGGCCCCCTGGGGTACCGCGAACAAGCTGCGTGCCTGGCAGCAGGCGGCCATGGACCGGTACATCCAGACGCAGCCGAGGGACTTCCTCGCCGTCGCGACACCGGGAGCCGGTAAGACGACCTTCGCGCTCACCCTCGCGTCGTGGCTGCTGCACCACCACGTCGTGCAGCAGGTGACCGTCGTCGCACCGACCGAGCACCTCAAGAAGCAGTGGGCGGAGGCGGCGGCCCGGATAGGTATCAAGCTCGACCCGGAGTACAGCGCGGGCCCGCTGGGCCGCGAGTACCACGGTGTCGCGGTGACCTACGCGGGCGTCGGCGTCCGCCCCATGCTGCACCGCAACCGGATCGAGCAGCGCAAGACCCTGGTGATCCTCGACGAGATCCACCACGCCGGCGACTCGAAGTCGTGGGGCGAGGCCTGCCTGGAGGCGTTCGAGCCGGCCACCCGGCGGCTCGCGCTGACCGGTACGCCGTTCCGGTCCGACACCAACCCGATCCCCTTCGTGACGTACGAGGAGGGCAACGACGGCATCCGGCGGTCGTCCGCGGACTACACGTACGGATACGGCAACGCGCTCGGCGACGGTGTCGTGCGGCCGGTCATCTTCCTCTCCTACAGCGGCAACATGCGCTGGCGCACCAAAGCGGGCGACGAGATCGCGGCCCGGCTCGGGGAGCCGATGACCAAGGACGCGGTCTCGCAGGCGTGGCGGACCGCGCTGGACCCGCGCGGCGACTGGATGCCGAACGTGCTGCGCGCCGCCGACCAGCGGCTGACCGAGGTCCGGAAGTCCATCCCGGACGCCGGCGCGCTGGTGATCGCCTCGGACCAGGAGCAGGCCCGGGCGTACGCCAAGCTGATCCGGGAGATCACCGGGCACGGCGCCACCTTGGTGCTGTCCGACGACTCCGGCGCCTCGCAGCGCATCGACGACTTCTCGCAGTCGCAGGACCGCTGGATGGTGGCGGTGCGGATGGTGTCGGAGGGCGTCGACGTGCCGCGGCTGGCGGTGGGGGTGTACGCCACGACGATCTCCACGCCGCTGTTCTTCGCGCAGGCCGTGGGCCGCTTCGTACGGTCCCGCAAGCGCGGCGAGACCGCCTCGGTGTTCCTGCCGACCGTCCCGATGCTGCTCGGCTTCGCCAACGAGATGGAGGTCGAGCGCGACCACGTGCTCGACAAGCCCAAGAAGGACGGCGAGGAGGACCCGTACGCCGAATCCGAGAAGGAGATGGAGGAGGCGAACAAGGAGCAGGACGAGGACACCGGGGAGCAGGAGCAGTTCTCGTTCGAGGCGCTGGAGTCGGAGGCGGTCTTCGACCGGGTGCTCTACGACGGCGCCGAGTTCGGCATGCAGGCCCACGCGGGCAGCGAGGAGGAGCAGGACTACCTCGGCATCCCCGGGCTGCTGGAGCCCGACCAGGTGCAGTTGCTGCTGCAGAAGCGGCAGGCCCGGCAGATCGCGCACAGCCGGAAGAAGCCGGACTCGGAGGCCGACCTGCTGGAGATCCCGGCCGAGCGGCGGCCGGTGGTCACGCACAAGGAGCTGCTGGAACTGCGCAAGCAGCTGAACACGCTGGTGGGGGCGTACGTCCACCAGAGCGGCAAACCGCACGGGGTGATCCACACCGAGCTGCGGCGGGTGTGCGGCGGACCGCCGAGCGCGGAGGCCACCGCCGGGCAGCTGAACGAGCGGATCAAGAAGGTACGGGAGTGGGCCACGCGGATGCGGTGAGCCCCGGGGCCGGGGCGGCGCGGTGAGCCCTTCGCGGCCCCTCGGGTCCCGGTGAGCCTTCGCGGCCCGTCGGGTCCCGGTGCGGCCGTCCCTCGTGCCGGGGGTCGGCCGCCCTTCTTACCGGGGCCCGGCCGCCCTTCGCATCGGGGCCCGGCCGCCCTTCGCATCGGGGCCCGGCCGCCCTTCGCATCGGGGCCCGGCTGTCCTTACTGTCCGGCCGTCTTCCGCGGTCGTTCGCGGGCGCTCCGTAGTGGCGCGCCGTTGTTTCCGGGGCAGGTCGGGTCGTAGCCCTCGCTGAAACACCGGACGCCCGCTGAAGCGTCGCTGAAGCCCTGCTGAGGCCCTTGTGGAGCCCTTCCGAGCGGACCAAACGGGATATTGCGGGCGCGAAAGCCCGGATTCTGGACGGACTCTTCCGCTGACCGGACTGGCTCGCTACTGTCCCGGTCACGCACACGCCCCGTGGCAGCGCCGCCGCGGAGCGCAGCCGGTGCCATGCGGCCGGCGGCCTCTTGCGCGCGCTGCTCCGGGACTCGCAGCGCACCGCGTCGAGCGCCGCCACTCACACCAGGAGGGCGTCGTGACCGCAGAGACCTCCCAGACGCTCGACCGAGGACTGCGCGTCCTCAAACTCCTCGCCGACACCGACCACGGGCTGACCGTCACCGAGCTGTCCAACAAGCTCGGCGTCAACCGCACCGTCGTCTACCGACTCCTGGCCACCCTGGAGCAGCACGCCCTGGTGCGCCGCGACATTGGCGGCCGGGCCCGCGTCGGCCTGGGCGTGCTGCGCCTGGGCCGGCAGGTCCACCCGCTGGTCCGAGAGGCCGCGCTGCCCGCACTCCGGTCACTGGCCGAGGACGTGGGCGCCACCGCGCACCTCACCCTCGTCGACGGCACCGAAGCGCTGGCCGTCGCCGTGGTGGAGCCGACCTGGACCGACTACCACGTGGCCTACCGGGCCGGTTTCCGGCATCCGCTGGACCGCGGGGCCGCCGGGCGGGCGATCCTCAAGGCCCGCCAGGGCCGCCTCCAGGACGCCGGACTCGCCCTGACGCACGGGGAGTTGGAGGCCGGCGCCAGCGGTGCGGCGGCGCCGCTGCTCGGGGTGAGCGGTATCGAGGGCAGCGTGGGCGTGGTGATGCTCTCCGACACCGTCTCCGAACGGGTCGGGCCGCGGGTGATCGACGCCGCCCGCGAGGTGTCCGAGGCACTGCGCTGAGCCGTACCGCCCGGGCCGTCCGTCCGCCCGGGCCGCCCGTGTGACCCTGGCTGCCCGCCCCGGAGTGTGAAGGGGCGGTGGCCGTGTGGTGAGCCCGCAGCGGCTTACGGGCCTGGTGGGGCGGGGGTCAATTAGGGTGGCGGGGTGTCTTCCCGAGCCCGCGCCCTGGCGGTCTGCACCGCCCTCGTCCTCGCCCTCCTCGTCACCGCGGCCCTCGCTCCGCTGCCGTACTCGGTGGCGTATCCGGGCATGACGGCGAACGTCCTCGGCGACGACAAGGGCAAACCGGTGATCACGATCAGTGGGGCGGGGTCCCGGAGGACCAGCGGCCAGCTGCGGATGACCTCGATCGTCGCCACCGGCCCGGACGCCTCCGTCCATCTGGCGGACATCCTCAAGGGCTGGTTCCGCACCGACGAGGCGGTCATGCCCAGGGAAGCGGTCTACCCGGTGGGCAACAACACCGAGGAGATCGCCGAGCACAACGCCCGGCAGATGAAGGAGTCGCAGGACAGCGCCACCGAGGCGGCGCTCGGGCAGCTCGGCAAATCCCCCAAGGACGTCAAGGTCAAACTGAGCCTCGCGGACGTCGGCGGGCCCAGCGCCGGGCTGATGTTCGCGCTCGGCATCGTCGACAAGCTGGCCGGCGACGGCGCGGGCCACGACCTGACCGGCGGCCGGACCATCGCGGGTACCGGCACGATCACCGCGGACGGCGAGGTCGGGGCGGTCGGCGGGGTGGCACTGAAGACGCAGGCCGCGGGCCGCGACGGGGCCACGGTCTTCCTGGTGCCCCGCAAGGAGTGCGCGGACGCCCGCGCGGAGCTGCCCCGCGGCATGCGGCTGGTCTCCGTCACCACCCTCGACAGCGCGGTCAAGGCACTCAAGTCCCTCCGGAACGGCGGCCGGGTCCCCAGCTGCTGAACGATTGGGCGCCGCGAACCTGGGCCTCGTAAACGCCTATCCCTCCCTGATGAACCCCTCCCTCAGCAGCCAGTCCTTCGCCACCTGGTGGGGGTCCTCGCCGTCGACGTCCACCTTGCGGTTCAGTTCCTGGGCGACGGTGTTGTTCAGCGCGCGGGTGACCGGGGCGAGGACCTCGGCCATCGCCGGGTACTTCTTCAGCGACGCCGCGTTGATCTCCGGCGCGGCGTTGTAGTTAGGGAAGAAGTGCTTGTCGTCGGCGAGCACCTGCAGGTTCATCGCCTTGATCCGGCCGTCGGTGGTGAAGACCTCGCCCAGCGCGCAGGTGCCCTTCTTCGTCTCGGTGTAGACGACCCCGCCGGTCATCTTGCGGACGTTGCCGGACGGCACCTGCATGCCGTAGGCGCGGGCCATGCCCGGCAGGCCGTCGTTGCGGGTCGCGAACTCGTTCTCCACGCACAGGGTCACCGCGCCGGGGTCCTTGTGGGACAGCGCGGCGACGTCCGAGAGGGTGTGGACGCCCAGCTTCTTCTGGTTGGCGGGGTTGAGCGCCAGCGCGTAGGTGTTGTTCAGCTTCGACGGCGGCAGCCAGACCAGGCCGTTCTTCCGGTCCTCGTCGCGGACCACCCGCCACTGCTCCTGCGGGTCGATGACCGGTTTGGTGTGGCCGAGGTAGGTGATCCAGCCGGTGCCGGTGTACTCGTACGCGGCGTCCGCGGTGCCGGACTTCACGGCCTCCCGCGCGCCGATGGACCCCTGGATGCTGGTCTTGTCGATGACATGGGCGCCGGCGGCCTCGAAGGCCAGGCCCATGATCTGGCCGAGCACGATCTGCTCGGTGAACTCCTTCGACGTCACCGTCAGCTGCGCCCCGGTCAGTGGACGGTCCGGGTAGCCGGCCTTGGGGCCCGGCAGGACGGTGTCGGTCATCGCGCTGCCGCTGACCAGGCCGCAGCCGCCGGTGAGCAGGCCGGCCAGCAGCGCGGCGCCCACGGCCCGGCACAACCCGGGCCGGCGGAAGCGGAAGTCCGGGCCCCCGGAGCCGGGCCCCGGGCCCCCGGAGCCGGGCCCCGGCCGGCGGGAGCGGAGTGCCGGGCCGCCGGAGCACGGTCCCGGCCGGCGGGAGCGGGGCGCGCGCCTCATACGGCCACCTCCAGGCCGCGCGGCCGCAGCAGCAGTTCGGCGAGCGACGCCAGCCATTCGACGAGCAGCGCCAGCACCACCGTCAGCACCGAGCCGAGCACCAGCACCGGCATCCGCTGGGTGACGATGCCCGCCGAGATCAGATCGCCCAGACCGCCGCCCCCGCCGAACGTGGCCAGGGTCGCGGTGCCCACGTTCAGCACCAGCGCGGTCCGCACCCCGGCCAGGATCAGCGGCACGGCCAGCGGCAGCTCCACCTTCCCCAGCACACCGGCGGGGGACATGCCGATCCCGCGGGCCGCCTCGGTCAGCGTCGGGTCGATGCCGCGCAGCCCGGCGATGGTGTTGGCCAGCACCGGCAGTACGGCGTAGATGACCATGCCGACGATCGCCGAACGGGCGCCGATGCCCAGCCAGATGACCAGCAGGATCAGCAGGCCCAGCGCCGGGACGGCCTGCCCGAGGTTGGCGAGGGCCATCGCGAACGGGGTGGCCCGGCGCAGCCGCGACCGGGTCAGCGCGATGCCCAGCGGGATCGCGATGATCAGCACGAAGAACGTGGACACCGCGGTCAGCACGATGTGCTGGCGCAGCGCCAGCCACACCTTGCCGTCGTCCACCGCCTGATGGGCGATCGAGTCCAGCTGCGCGCCGCGGAACCACAGCCAGGTGGCCAGCAGCGCGAAGAACAGGAACGCCGGCATGAACGTCCACTTCTGCCAGCTGATCCGCCGCCCGCCGCGGGCCACGGAGGGGGTGGGCGCCTCACCGGCGGCCAGCTCCCGCTGCTCCATCTCGACGTTGTCGCGGAACGCGAACCCCTCATGGTCGCTCGCCCCGTGCTCGCCGGGCCCCGGGCGGTCACCCACGCGCCGCGGCCGGCTGCCGCTCCGGGGCCCGCCGGGAACGTCGGGAGTGCCGGGAGTGCCGGGAGTGTCGGGGGTGCTCATGCCCTGCTCCCCCCGCCCTCGTCCAGGCCCTCCTGCTCCCGCTGGGTGAGGCGGGCACGCTGCTCCTGGAGCTCGTGCTGGTGCTCGACGGCCTCCAGGCGGTCGGCCTCCAGCAGTTCGTGGACGTTGTTCATCAGCGTCGACATGTCGACCACGCCGATGTACTCGCCGCGCCGCCCGGTGACCGCGACCCGGCCCGCGTTGTCGGTGAGCACCGCCTCCAGGGCGTCCCGCAGCGTCGCGTCCCGGGTGACGGTGTCGGTGACCAGGGTGCCGGCCCGCGCCAGGGTCTCCCTGGCCCGGGCGAGGTCGCTGCGGCGCAGCCATTTGTAGGGGCGGCGGTTGCGGTCCAGCAGCAGCAGTTCGTTGTGCGCCCCGGACCGCAGCCGGTCGAAGATCGACTCCAGCGGCTCGGCGATCCCGGCGGTGGGGAAGTCCACCACGCCCACGTCCCGTACGCGGGTGAGGTTGAGGCGTTTCAACGCCGCCCCGGCGCCGACGAATCCGGACACGAAGTCGTCCGCCGGGTTGGTGAGGATCGCCTCGGGGGTGTCGAACTGGGCGATGTGCGAGCGCTCCCGGAGCACCGCGATGCGGTCGCCGAGCTTGATGGCCTCGTCGAAGTCGTGGGTGACGAAGCAGATGGTCTTGTGCAGTTCGTGCTGGAGCCGGATCAGCTCGTCCTGGAGGTGGTCGCGGGTGATCGGGTCGACCGCGCCGAACGGCTCGTCCATGAGCAGTACGGGCGGGTCGGCGGCCAGCGCCCGGGCCACCCCGACCCGCTGCTGCTGCCCGCCCGAGAGCTGGCGCGGATAGCGGTCGTGGAATTCGCCGGGGTCCAGCCCGACCAGGTCGAGCATCTCCTCGACCCGGTTCTTCGTGCGGCTCTTCGACCAGCCGAGCATCTTCGGGACCAGGGCGATGTTCTGGGCGACGGTCATGTGCGGGAAGAGGCCGGACGCCTGGATGGCGTAGCCGACCTTGCGGCGCAGTTTGACCGGGTCCATGTCGGTGACGTCCTCGTCGCCGATCCGGATCCGGCCCGAGGTCGGCTCGATCAGCCGGTTGATCATCTTCAGGGTGGTGGACTTGCCGCAGCCGGACGGCCCCACGAAGATCACCGTCTCGCCGGCCTTGATCTCCATGGAGACGTCCTCCACCGCCGGGGCGGGGTTGCCCGGATAGGTCTTGGTGAGGTTCTCCAGCCGGATGCCGGCGCCGGAGGCGGCGGGTGTCGCCGGCGGGCCGTTCGTCGCCGGCTGGTCGGTCGTCTCAGGCACGGATCCCCCTGGAGATGGTCAGGCGTCCGATCAGGACGTACGCGGCGTCGAAGAGGAGCGCGAGCACGGCGATGCCGACCGTGCCGGCCAGTACCTGGTTGAGCGAGTTGGCGCTGCCCAGAGAAGCGATCCCGCGGAAGATCTCGTTGCCCAGGCCCGGCCCGGAGGCGAACGCGGCGATCGCGGCGATGCCCATCAGCATCTGTGTGGCGACCCGGATGCCGGTGAGGATCGGCGGCCAGGCCAGCGGAAGTTCGACCCGGAACAGCCGGGCGGCCCGCGACATCCCGATGCCCTTGGCCGCGTCCACCAGCGCCGGGTCCACCCCGCGCAGCCCCACGATGGCGTTGCGCACCACCGGCAGCAGCCCGTACAGGGTCAGCGCGATCACCGTCGGGGCGACGCCCAGGCCGACGATCGGGATCAGCAGACCGATCAGGGCCAGCGAGGGGATGGTCAGGACGGTCGCGGTGGTGGTCGTGGCGAGCGAGCCCGCCCATTCGCTGCGGTAGGTCACCACGCCGAGGAACACCCCCAGCAGCGTCGCGATCACCATGCACTGGAACACCGCGCTGGCGTGCTGGTACGCATCCGTCAGCAGCTGGGCGTGCCGGGTGCCGATGTACTCCCAGAAGCTCACCGTCGCTCTCCTCGCTCGGTCAGTCTCCCGATGCCTGCTTCACCAGCGGGATGATCCGCAACGGAACCGGATTTTCCATCACGATCGCCGTCGAGGCCCGCACAATCCCATCAAAGCCCACCACCAGGTCGATCACCCGCTGCAGATCGGCGTTGGAACGGGCGACGAGCCTGCAGAGCATGTCCCCATGTCCCGTCGTTGTATGCAGCTCCAGCACCTCGGGAACGGTGGTCAAGTGGGCCCGTACGTCATTTCCTTGGCCCTGTTTGATCTCCAGCGTGGCGAACGCGGTCACCGGATAGCCGAGCGCCGCCGGGTCCACCTCCGGACCGAAGCCACGGATCACTCCATTCGACTGAAGCCGGTCGAGCCGGGCCTGCACCGTGCCGCGCGCCACCCCCAGCCGCCGGGACGCCTCCAGCACCCCGATCCGCGGCTCTATCGCGAGCAGCTCCAGCAGCGCCCCGTCAAGATGATCGATCGCCAATGTCCGCTCCCTCGTTTTCGATGGTCATCATGTACAGATAGCCCGGCGTGATGGAGCCGTCGCTGTACATACTGCCCAGCAGTTCCGCGAACTATTGCGCATCTTGTGGATCGGAGGGACTCTGCGGCCATGGCAGACACCACGATGCACACCCAGCCCACCATCCCTGGCTCGGCCCGGCAGGCGGACCCCTTCCCGGTCAAGGGGATGGACGCGGTCGTCTTCGCCGTAGGGAACGCCAAGCAGGCCGCGCACTACTACTCCACCGCCTTCGGCATGAAGCGCGTCGCCTACTCCGGACCGGAGAACGGCAACCGCGAGACCGCGAGTTACGTACTCGAATCCGGCGGTGCCCGGTTCGTGTTCACCTCCGTCGTCAAGCCCACGACGGACCGGGGCCGCTTCCTCGCCGGCCATGTCGCCGCGCACGGCGACGGCGTCGTCGACCTCGCCATCGAGGTCCCCGACGCCCGGGCCGCCTACGAGTACGCCGTCGCGCACGGCGCCAAGGGACTCGAAGAGCCCTACGAGCTCAAGGACGAGCACGGCATCGTCGTCCTCGCGGCCATCGCCACCTACGGCGAGACCCGGCACACCCTCGTCGAGCGCACCGGCTACGACGGCCCCTACCTGCCCGGATACGTCGCCGCGGGCCCGGTCGTCGAGCCCCCGCAGAAACGGTTCTTCCAGGCGATCGACCACTGCGTCGGCAACGTCGAACTCGGCCGGATGAACGAGTGGGTCGGCTTCTACAACCAGGTCATGGGCTTCACCAACATGAAGGAGTTCGTCGGCGACGACATCGCCACCGAATACTCCGCCCTGATGTCCAAGGTCGTCGCCGACGGCACCAAGAAGGTCAAGTTCCCGATCAACGAACCGGCCATCGCCAAGAAGAAGTCCCAGATCGACGAGTACCTGGAGTTCTACGGCGGCCCCGGCGTCCAGCACATCGCGCTGGCCACCAACGACATCGTCAGCACCGTCCGGCAGATGCGCGCCGCCGGCGTCGAATTCCTCGACGTGCCCGACTCCTACTACGACACCCTCGGCGAATGGGTCGGCGACACCCGCGTGCCGATCGAGGAACTGCGCGCACTGAAGATCCTCGCCGACCGCGACGAGGACGGCTACCTGCTGCAGATCTTCACCAAGCCCGTCCAGGACCGCCCGACCGTCTTCTTCGAGATGATCGAACGGCACGGTTCCCTCGGCTTCGGCAAGGGCAACTTCAAGGCCCTCTTCGAGGCCATCGAGCGCGAACAGGCCAAGCGCGGCAACCTCTGACCCCGTGGGCCGTACACGATCTTCCGTGTACGGCCCACGAATGCGAGGCTTACCGCATGGACCTCATCGGAGCGCTGCGCGCCGGACTCCCCGCCGACGCCCTCCTCACCGACCCCGATGTCACCGGCTCCTACGCCCGCGACATGGCCAACTTCTGCGCGGCGGGCAAGCCCGCCGTCGTCGTCCTGCCGCGCACCGTCGAACAGGTCCAGCACGTGATGCGCACGGCGACCGCCCTCGGCGTCCCCGTCGTCCCCCAGGGCGCGCGCACCGGGGTGGCCGGCGCCGCCAACGCCACCGACGGCTGCATCGTGTTGTCCCTGGTGAAGATGGACCGCATCCTGGAGATCAACCCCGCCGACCGGCTCGCCGTGGTCGAACCCGGCGTCGTCAACGCCGTCCTCTCCCGCGCGGTCAACGAACACGGCCTCTACTACCCGCCGGACCCCTCCAGTTGGGAGATGTGCACGATCGGCGGCAACATCGGCACCGCCGCCGGCGGCCTGTGCTGCGTCAAGTACGGCGTCACCGCCGAGTACGTCCTCGGCCTCGACGTCGTCCTCGCCGACGGCCGCCTCCTGACCACCGGCCGCCGCACCGCCAAGGGCGTGGCCGGCTACGACCTCACCCGGCTCTTCGTCGGCTCCGAGGGCAGCCTCGGCGTCGTCGTCCGCGCCACCCTCGCCCTCAAGCCCGAACCGCCCCGACAGCTCGCCCTGGTCGCCGAGTTCCCGTCCGTCGGCGCCGCCGGACAGGCCGTCTGCGAGATCATGGCCCGCGGCCACGCCCCCTCCCTGCTGGAACTCATGGACCGCACCAGCGTCCGCGCCGTCAACGACCTGGCGCAGATGGGCCTGCCCGAATCCACCGAGGTGTTGCTGCTGGCCGCCTTCGACACCCCCGACCCGGCCCCCGACCTCGCAGCCGTCGGCGCGCTGTGCGAGGACGCCGGCGCCACCCAGGTCGTCCCCGCCGAGGACGCCGCCGAGTCCGAACTGCTGCTGCAGGCCCGCCGGCTCGCCTTCACCGCCCTGGAACGCCTCAGGCCCGCCATGCTCATCGACGACGTGTGCGTCCCCCGCTCCCAGCTCGCCGCCATGCTGGAGGGCACCACCGCCATCGCCGACAAGTACGGCCTCACCATCGGCGTCTGCGCTCACGCCGGCGACGGCAACACCCACCCCCTGGTCTGCTTCGACCCGGCCGACCCCGACGAGGAGCGGCGCGCCCACACCTCCTTCGACGAGATCATGGCGCTCGGCCTGAGCCTGGGCGGCACCATCACCGGCGAACACGGCGTCGGCCTGCTGAAGAAGGACTGGCTGGCCCGCGAACTCGGCCCCGTGGCACTGGAGTTGCACCGCAACATCAAGCAGGTCTTCGACCCCAGGGGCATTCTCAACCCCGGCAAACTGTTCTGAAGCCGCAACGGGGGTGCCGCCCTGTCGTGAAGGGGGGTGCCGCCCTGTCGTGCCCATGCCTCCCGCCCCGCCCGTAGAGTTTCCGCCATGGAAAACCTGCTTCCCGGCATAGCCCTCGTCGTGCTCGCCCTCGCCGTCTGGTCCTCCACCGGCGACCGCCGCTCCAAAACGCTGGAGCAGCGGCTCATCCGGCTGGAGAACAAGGTGGACCTGCTCCTCGCCCACGCCGGCATCGAGGAGCCGCAGGACCCCCGGCTGGCCGAGATCGACGAACTGCTGGTGCAGGGCAAGAAGATCCAGGCGATCAAGCTCCACCGTGAGCTGACCGGCTCCGGACTCGCCGAGGCCAAGGAAGCGGTCGAACGCCGGGCCCGGTGACGGCCCGCCGGACGCACCGACCGGCCGGTGGCACACGCAGTGCCGGCCCGTCGGACGCACCGCCCGGCCTGCCGACGTACGCGGCGCCGGCCCGCCGGACGGACGCGGTGGCGGTGGGGCACCGCGCCGTGACGGCTCCGCGGCGGATGCGGGGACGGCCCCGTGGGCAGAGGATGGCCAGAAGGGCCCCGGGCCCCGTGGCCCTTCCCGCGGCCCCGCCGGGCCGCCCCGCCCACCACAGGGAGCGAGAGCCGATGGCAGCGACCCCAGCGACCCCGGCCGCCGACGAGGCCTACGACGTCATCGTGCTCGGCGCCGGACCCACCGGCGAGAACCTCGCCGACCGCGCCCACGCCGCCGGCCTGAGCGCCGTCATCGTCGAGAGCGAACTCGTCGGCGGCGAATGCTCCTACTGGGCCTGCATGCCCAGCAAGGCCCTGCTCCGCCCGGTCACCGCCCGCTCCGACGCCCGCCGCGTCCCCGGCCTCCGGGACGCCGCCGAAGGCCCCCTGGACGCCCCCGCCGTCCTCACCCACCGGAACGCCGTCGCCGCCCACTGGAAGGACGACGGCCAGGTCCGCTGGCTCGACTCGGCCGGCATCGACCTCGTCCGCGGCCACGGCCGGCTCGCCGGCCCCCGCCGCGTCGTCGTCGACGACGGGGAACGCACCCTCACCGCCCGGCACGCGGTCGCGGTCTGCACCGGCAGCCGCCCGGTCCTCCCGCCCGTCCCCGGCCTCGCCGAGGCCCGCCCCTGGACCAGCCGCGCCGCCACCAGCTCCCAGGCCGTACCCGGCCACCTCGTCGTGGTCGGCGGCGGCGTCGTCGGCGTCGAGATGGCCACCGCCTGGCGCGCCCTGGGCGCCTCCGTCACGCTCCTGGTCCGCGGCGACGGCCTGCTGCCCCGCATGGAACCCTTCGCCGGCCACCTCGTCGCCGCCGCACTCACCGAGGCCGGCGTCGACCTGCGCACCGGCGTCGAGGTCCGCGAGGTCCGCCGGGAAATCCCCGGCGGCCCGGTCACCGTCGCCCTCGACACTCCCGCCGGACCCGGCGGACCCGGCGGCACCCACAGCGCCGAAATCGTCGCCGACGAACTGCTCATCGCCACCGGACGCGCCCCCCGCACCGCCGACATCGGCCTCGACACGATCGGCCTGGCGCCCGGCTCCTGGCTCGACGTCGACGACACCTGCCGGGTGACCGGCGTGACCGGCGGCTGGCTCTACGGCGTCGGCGACGTCAACCACCGCGCCCTCCTGACCCACCAGGGCAAATACCAGGCCAGGATCGCCGGCGCCGCCATCGCCGCCCGCGCCCGCGGCGTCCCCATCCTGGAATCCGACCCCTGGGGCGCGCACGCCGCCACCGCGGACACCCGCGCCGTCCCCCAGGTCGTCTTCAGCGACCCCGAAGCCGCCTCCGTCGGCCTGACCGCCGCCGCCGCCGAACGCGCCGGACACCGCTTCCAGGTCGTCGACCAGGACCTCGGCGCGATCGCCGGAGCCTCCCTGTACGCCGACGGCTACCGCGGCCGCGCCCGCATGGTCGTCGACCTCGACCGCGAGGTGCTGCTCGGCGCCACCTTCGTCGGCCCGGGCGTCGGCGAACTGCTGCACTCGGCGACCGTCGCGGTGGCCGGCGAGGTCCCCATCGAGCGGCTGTGGCACGCGGTCCCCGCCTACCCGACCATCAGCGAGGTGTGGCTGCGGCTGCTGGAGACCTACCGCGGCTGACTGACCCACCGGCCGACCGGGCCGGCTCCCCGGCCGCCGGGGGAGGGCCTTCCACACCCCCGGCCGGCCGCTACGCCCCCGGCTCCGGCGAGTCGTCCGTCGCCCGGCCGGACGACTCGCCGCCCGGCCGCAGTTCGTCCCGGGACGCCATCGCGAACAGCTCGCTCAGTCCTTTGTCCAGGTCCAGATGCCCCTGCTCCGCCCCGGGCGGCACCACCCGCAGGGTGCGCTCCAGCCACGCCGAGACCGCCGTCGCCGGCGCCTCCAGCAGCGCCTCCCCGTCCGGCGAGTCCAGCGCCATGCACACCAGGCTCCGGCCGTCCACCTTCACCGGCCACACCCGCACATCACCCTCGCCGCACGGCCGGAACACGCCCTCCACCAGCAGCTCCCGGGCGAACGTCCAGTTCACCGGCGCATCCGAACCGACATGGAAGGTGACATGGACGGCATAGGGGTCATCGGTCCGGTACGTCAGCCGCGCCGGCACCGCAACGCAGCGCTCCGGTGACAGCACCAGGCCCAGTTCCAGTTCTCGTTCCACCACGGTGTGCATGAGCTCCGCCTCTCCCGTCCCGTCTGCCGCGGACACCCCGGAACCGGGCCCGCACCAGGAGAGAGGCACCGGATGCCGGACTCTTACGCGACTTCGTACAACTTTTTTCCCGGGCCTCTTCCAGGTGGCGTTGAGCGGGCACAGGCACGGCAGTGACCCGGGGTCTGATAGATGTGGACGCCGCGTTGCGGCAGACTGCACCCCACACCCACCAGGCCGAGAACAGATACGGGACTTCGGACATGAGCGCCCCTACCTCAGGATCCGCCGGCGGCAGCCCCACGCCAGGCTTCTACCCGGACCCGTCCATCCCCGGCTACATCCGGTACTGGAACGGTGCCGCATGGGTGCCGGGCACCAGCCGCCCCGCCCCCGCCGAGGGCGAGGCGATGCCCGCCCCGCCACCCGGCCTGACCCCGGCCGCCGCTCCCACGCCCGCCGTCGAGGAGACCGGCCCGGTCTTCCTCGACGAGGACGAGCCGGCCGGCGGCGGCGCCGGGCTCCCCGCGGTGCGCCGCAGCGGCGAGGTCGAGACCCGGCCCGCCGCCGCGGGCTGGGACGACCCGGCCCGGCTGCACGGCACCGGCCCGGCACCGGCCTCCGCCTGGCAGGCCGACGCCTCCCGGCAGAGCGGCTTCGGCAACGAGACCGACCGCCGCATCTCCTGGGGCGCCCACGACCAGGCCCCCGCCGGCACCCCGTCCGGTGGCGCCTCCTGGGGCTCGGTGCCGCCGCAGCGCGACGACCGGCCCGCCACCGACCCCGCGTCCGGCGACCTGCCCGCCACGCCCTCCACCACGACGCCCGCGCCCGGCGCCCCCCGCACCCCCGACGCCCCGTCCGACGGGACGGTCACCATCCGCGCCGTCAACCCCGCCGCCCGCCGCCCGGATTCCGGCGACCACGGCACCACGGCGATCCGCGCGGTACGCCCCGGCGCTGCCGAACCGGCCAAGGGCAACGAGACCATGTCGATCCGCGTGGCGGGCGGCGGCCGCAACGCCTCCCCGACGCCCGGCGGCGCCCCGCAGTCGCTGCCGTCCGTCGGCGCCCAGGCCCAGCAGACTCCGGCCCGGCAGACCCCGGCCCGGCAGAACCCCGCCCGGCCGACCCCCGCAGCGCAGAGCCAGGCACCGCAGAACCCGGCCCCGCAGCAGGGACAGCCGGCCCCCGGCGGACAGCAGTCCGCCCCCGCGGCCGGTTTCCCGGCGCAGCACGCCCCCGCTCCCGCCGCCCCCGCCCCGTCCGCGCCGCCGGCCTCCGGGCCCGCCCAGGGCGCCGGCGCCGAGGGCGTCATCCCCTGGAAGCCGCCGAGCGCCGCGGACCCCTTCTTCGCGGCCGCCCAGGCCGCGCAGGGCCACCCGGCCGGACTCGGCCGCCGGCTCGCCGCCCGGCTGATCGACACCCTCGTGCTGGGCGCGGCCACCGCCGTCGTAGCCGTCCCGATGTGGAGCACCGTCACCGACCACATCGACGCCAAGGTCGAGGCGGCCAGGCAGTCCGGCCGCCAGGTGACGGTCTATCTGATCGACGGCACCACCGCCCCGGTCTTCGCCACGATCCTCGCCGTCCTGCTCATCGGCGGTGCGCTCTACGAGGTGCTGCCGGTCCTCAAGTGGGGCCGCACGCTGGGCAAGAAGCTGTGCGGCGTACGGGTGCTGGACATCGAGAGCCACGACACCCCGATGCTCGCCGCCGCGCTCAAGCGCTGGTTCTGCTACAGCGTGCTCGGCGTCCTCGCCATCGGCGTGGTGAACGTCGTCTGGTGCGTGTTCGACCGCCCGTGGCGGCAGTGCTGGCACGACAAGCTGGCCCGGACGTTCGTCGCCGCCGACTGATCCGCCCGCCGCCCGGCCCCGGCTGATCCGCCCGACCGGAATCCGTCCCCCGAACGGGCCTGGCCGGATGCGGCCGGCCGCGACAAGGGGTCGACTCGGGCCATGAGCACCGACCAGCCCGGCAACGGCTCCCCCCGTAACAACGCACCGCAGGGCGGCGGCACGGGTGGCGGCGAAGGCGGCGCACCTCCCCCGGGCGGCACCCCGCCGCCGGGAGGAACGCCCCCGGGCGGGACCCCGCCTCCCGGTGGCACGCCCCCGGGTGGCATGCCCCCGGGTGGCACCCCGCCGCCCGGTGGGACGCCGCCCTACGGTGGTTCCCCGTACGGCGGCGGCCCCTACGGTGACCCCTACGGCAGCGGGTACGGCGCCGACCCGCTGGCCGGTATGCCGCCGCTGGCGAACCGCGGCCGCCGGCTGGTCGCGCGCATCATCGACGCCCTCCTCATCGGCGTCCCGGTCTCCATCATCATGTACGTGATCGTCGGCGGGGTGGACTACTTCTCCACCAGCAGCACCCAGGCCGGCAGACAGTCCACGGTGTCGGGCGTGACGATGCTCGCCTACCTGATCTACGAAGGGCTGATGCTCGCCAACCGCGGCCAGACCGTCGGCAAGATGGCGATGAAGATCCGGGTGGCGATGCTCGCGAACGGCTCGATCCCGACCGGCCAGGCGGCCTGGATCCGCGCCGCCGTCTACACCCTGCCGGAGATCGTGCCCTGCTGCGGCTTCATCTTCTGGCTGGTCAACGTCCTGTGGTGCACCTGGGACAAGCCGTACCAGCAGTGCCTGCACGACAAGGCGGCCAAAACGGTGGTGGTCTCCACGGAGCCGCGGTAGCCGGAAACCGGGGGCCCGTCATGGCCCCGGAACCAGGAACCAGGAGCCAAGGGCCCGGAGTTCGGCGTTCGGCGTTCAGCGCGAGTGCTCGCCGACCCGGGCCTCCGGCGCGCCGGCCGTCCCGGTCAGCCTCCGCGGCACCCGGTCGTACGGCGACGGAACGGCCCTCAACGGGGCGGGCGACGCGGGTGACTTGGCCCGTACGACGTGCCGGCGGACGACCCGGGACACGCCGGGCATCGGCGCCGTCATCGCGACCAGCAGCCCGAGCCCGAGTCCGGCGATGGCGATGACCGCGACCCCGATCCCGGTCTGCGTCTGCGAGAGCAGCAGCATCGCGAGGGTGGAGAGAAATACGGTGGCCGAACCGTAGGCGAGCTGGGTGGCGGTAGGACGAGGCATGGCGGAATCCGTCCTCGGAGGGTCGGCAGGGAGGGTCGGTCAGGGGCGCGCCATCACACGAGCCTACGGTCCTTACTGCCCGAGCGGAACGGCAAGTAAGCGTGACCTAACCCACCAGGCGGGGGCACAGGGGGCGCACACGGCGAGCGCGTGAACGTATGTGCGGGGGCGTCCTGGCTGTTGACAAAGGGGGCGCATGTCCGGCGGGCATATACGCCCGGCCTCTGCACCGGCTATCCGGACCCACTCCTTCCGGCCCGCTCCCAACTCCTCTGCCCGACCGGCCTGTTCACCATCCGGACAGCTGTCCGATACCCGTAATCGGCGGACCGGTTAACGTACTTCGGTGACGTGACCAAGTCAAGACCTGTCTTTTCCCCCGTACTTCCGGTCGAATGCCCTCGAACAGTGACCGTGTTCGAAGGGGAGGACCGCTCCAAGTGAGAGAGCAGAGAAGACCGTTCAGACCGGCCGCCTTGGCCACGGCGATCGCCGTGATCGGGGCGGCCGCTTTGTCTTCCGGGGTGGCGACGGCCGACGCGCAGGGACCGTCGCCCGTCGCCCGGCACCAGGACCCGGCGCCCGAGCGCAACGTGAACCACGACCTCAAGGGCCCCTACAGCGAGCGGCAGCAGGCCGCCCGCAAGGAGGCGCTCCAGCAGGTCATCTCCGGCGAGGCCAAGGCCACCGACCGAGGCGGCTCGAAGGTCGTCAAGCTCGGCCACAGCAAGTACGTCGAGCTGGCCCGGCAGAAGACCGACAAGATCTTCACCATCCTCGTGGACTTCGGCGACAAGGTCGACAACACCACGATGTTCGACCCGGACGGCGACGGCCCCAAGCCCCCGATCAAGAAGTACGGCGGCGACGCCGGCCCCGCGCACAACCAGATAGCCCAGCCGGACCGTGCCAAGGACAACAGCACGGCCTGGCAGAAGGACTACAACCAGAAGCACTTCCAGGACCTGTACTTCTCGCACGACAAGAAGAAGCAGTCGCTCGCCAAGTACTACGAGAAGCAGTCCTCGGGCCGCTACTCCGTCAACGGCGAGGTCTCCGACTGGGTCAAGGTCGACTGGAACGAGGCCCGTTACGGCTCCAACTACTGCGGCCAGACCAACTGCGCCAACGCCTGGGACCTGATCCGCGACGGCGTCAACCAGTGGGCCAAGGACCAGAAGGCCAAGGGCCGCACCGACGCCCAGATCAAGGCCGACCTCGCCAAGTACGACCAGTGGGACCGCTACGACCACGACGGCGACGGCAACTTCAACGAGCCCGACGGCTACATCGACCACTTCCAGATCGTGCACGCCGGTGAGGACGAGTCCGCGGGCGGCGGCGTCCAGAAGACCAACGCGATCTGGGCGCACCGCTGGTACGCCTACGGCAGCGACGCCGGCAAGACCGGCCCCGCCGACAACAAGGCCGGCGGCACGCAGATCGGCGACACCGGCGTCTGGGTCGGCGACTACACCATGCAGCCGGAGAACGGCGGCCTCGGCGTCTTCGCCCACGAATACGGTCACGACCTGGGCCTGCCGGACGAGTACGACACCACCGGCACCGGCGAGTCCTCCGTCGACTTCTGGTCGCTGATGTCGGGCGGCTCCTGGCTCGGCACCGGCAAGGACACCATCGGTGACCTGCCCGGCGACATGAGCGCCTGGGACAAGCTCCAGCTGGGCTGGCTCAACTACGCCAAGGCGAAGGCCGCGACGAAGTCCGCCCACAAGCTGGGCGTCGCCGAGTACAACACCAAGAACAAGCAGGCGGTGGTCGTCGAACTGCCCGCCAAGGCCGTCAAGACCGACGTCGTCCCGCCCGCGGAAGGCTCCAAGCAGTGGTGGAGCGGCATGGGCGACGACCTGAAGAACACCCTCACCCGCTCCGTGGACCTCACCGGCAAGGCGAAGGCATCGCTGAACCTCAAGGGCTGGTGGGACATCGAGAAGGACTACGACTTCCTCTACGCCGAGGTCTCCACGGACGGCGGCGCCGACTGGACCGCCCTGGACGGCACCGCGGGCGGCAAGGCCATCCCGCGTGACGGCAGCGACAAGCCCGCCCTGACCGGCACCGTCGCCGCCTACCAGGACCTCGTCTACCCGCTGGACGCCTACGCGGGCAAGAAGATCGACCTGCGCTTCCGCTACCAGACCGACGGCGGCGCCGCCCAGAAGGGCTTCGCGGCCGACAGCATCAGCGTGGTCGCCGACGGCACGCCGCTGTTCAGCGACAACGCCGAGGGCGACGACAACGGCTGGACCACCAAGGGCTTCTCGCGCATCGGCGGGTCCTTCACCAAGGACTACCCGCAGTACTACATCGCCGAGAACCGCCAGTACGTGTCGTACGACAAGACCCTCAAGGTCGGCCCGTACAACTTCGGCTGGCGGACGGCCAAGCCGACCTGGGTGGAGCACTTCCCGTTCCAGAACGGTGTGCTGATCTGGCTGTGGGACACCTCGCAGGCGGACAACAACGTCGGCCAGCACCCGGGCCACGGGCTGATCCTCCCGGTCGACGCGCACCCGACGGCCGAGCACTGGACCGACGGCACGCTGATGCGCAACCGCTTCCAGACCTACGACTCGACCTTCACCCGCTTCCGGACCGACGCGCTGACCCTCCACAAGGACGGCGCCGAGGTCAAGATCGGCTCGAAGAAGGGCGTCACGCTCTTCGACGACCGGCACGGCGTCTACTACGACAAGACGAACCCGACCGGCGGTGTGATCGTTCCTGACACCAACACCCGGATCAAGATCACCAAGGAGGCCCGGGACGGCTCCACGGTGACGATCAAGGTCGCCCCTGCCGGTAAATAAAAGATAAAACCAGCAGGTCAACGCGCGATCGGTCGTCGCCCCCTAGCGGGCGGCGGCCGATTCGCGTTTAGATGCGCACTACAGTTCCTTGTTGACGCCAAGTCTCACGGGGGAGATATGCAGATGTCCGGCGGCGGTTTCACCAGGCTTCCCGGCGGAAGCGTGGTGGTCGCCCTGTCCCTGCCCAGACCGGCCCACGGCCCGCGCTCCGGCCCGTACGAGTGCGGCTGCCGGGTCCGGGTCCTGGTGCACGCCGTGAACCGCCAGCGCGCCCTGACCAGGCTGCGCAACCTCGGTCTGCGCGCGGTCTACCTCCGCGGCAACACCGAGCCGCCCACCCCGGACGAGGTCACGGCCGTCCTGCACCACCCGGACGGCCTCGTCTGGCGCGAGACCCCCGACGACGACACCGAATCCTGGCACCCCATACGCGCCCTCTGGCGCCCCCGCCCCGTCCACCCGACCCGCCCACCCCACCCGACCCCCGAACCGGCCCCCCTGATCACGAACGAGGACGACCGCCCGGCCTCGGCGGCGTGAGGTACGGGGGCCTGAGGTGGGGCGGCGTGAGGCGCGGCGGGTGGCCTGAAGTGCGGCGGCCTGAGGCGCGGCGGGTGGCCTGAGGTGCGGCGGGTGGCCTGGGGTGCGGCGGCTTGAGGTGCGGCGGTCCGTGGGCCGGGCGCGTGGCGCCCGGCCCACCGGGCTCGACGGGCGACGGGGAGGCCGGGCCGGCCGATGCGGGACTCGCCCGCCCAGAACGACAGGCCGGTGCCGGACCTACCCGCCCAGAACGACGGGCTTGCCCGTCAGCTCCGCCCCGGCCGCCCGCAGCTCCTCCAGGGCCCGCTCGGTCGTACGGGCGGCCACCCCGGCGGTCAGATCCAGCAGGACGTGCGTACGCAGCCCGGCGCCGACCGCGTCCAGGGCGGTACGCCGTACGCAGTGATCGGTCGCGATGCCGACCACATCCACCTCGGTGACGTCGTGCGCCCGCAGCCATTCGCCGAGCCCGGTGCCGTTCTCGTCGGCGCCCTCGAAGCCGCTGTACGCGGCGGAGTGCGCGCCCTTGTCGAAGACCGCGTCGATCGCGCCGGAGGCGATGGCCGGGGCGAAGTTCGGGTGGAAGCCGCTGCCCTCCGTGCCGGCCACGCAGTGCGCCGGCCAGGAGTGCTCGTAGTCCGGGTGGTCGGAGAAGTGGTCGCCCGGATCGATGTGGTGGTCCCGGGTGGCCACGACGTGGCGGTAGCAGCTGCCGGCGGTCTCGGCGATCAGATCGGTGATGGCCGCCGCGACATCCGCACCTCCCGCCACCGCGAGGCTGCCGCCCTCGCAGAAGTCGTTCTGCACGTCAACGACGATCAATGCCCGGTGCATGGTGCGTGCCTTCCGGCTGGGAATCGGTAAGAGGGCGCGGAGCGCGGAGCGGTGGTGTGACCGAGGGTAGCCACTGCCGGGCATTTCCGGGAGTGCCCCACCATCCCGCCCACCAGCGGCTACACACTGTGATACCTTACGAGGAACTAATAACTCTCCGTAATCGTTGCCGGAAAAGAAGGAGGCCCGCCCGGCCCGAGCAAGAGCAGGCGCCCCCCAGCAAGAGCGGGCGCCCTTCAAGGAGTTCCCTCGCGGGACCCCTCAACAGGCCAGCAGAGCAGGCCGACAGAGCCGAGGCCAGCAGGGCTGAGGCCAGCAGGGCTGAGGCCAGCGGGGATGAGGGCTGCAGGGCTGAGGGCCGCAGAAGAGGGCCGACAGGACCGAGCCCGACAGAACAGGCCGAGCCGACGGACCGAAGTCCAAGCTGACGGACAACAGGCCGAGCCCAGGGACCACGGGCCAAGCCGTCAGCCGCAGGCCGGGCCGACGGACCGCACCCCGACAGAACCGCAGGCCGGCTCACCCCGGCCCGTGGCCCGAACTCCGACCGGCTTGCCCCGTCAGGCCGACGCCGGGCCCGCTCGCCCCGTCACCGTCACACGAACTCCGTCGGCAGCACCGGCTCGCCGCGTGACAGCTGGGTGGCCGACAGGGGCAGGCGGGCGCGGGCGGTGATGTGGCGGTCGCGGGGGGCGTCCAGCGGCTCGCGGGCCACGACCTCGCCCCCGGTCACCAGCGGGACCTGCAACTGGTGGTCCGCCAGTTCGGCCGGGACCGGCCCGGTGCCGATGACCTCGGCCTCCGCGACGCCGTGCTCATCGTGCCGGCGGGCGGCCCATTTGCGGCCGCCGACCGAGGTCTTGGCGCCCATCGACTTCTTCGCGACCGGCTGCAGCGGGGCGCCCGGGCTGTTGCTCTCGGCGCGGGCGACCAGCTTGTAGACCATCGAGCAGGTCGGGTGTCCGCTGCCGGTCACCAGCTGGGTGCCGACGCCGTACGCGTCGACCGGGGCGGCGGCCAGCGAGGCGATGGCGTACTCGTCCAGGTCGCTGGTGACGACGATCTTGGTCTTTGCGGCGCCCAGCTCGTCCAGTTGCTGGCGCACCCGGTGGGCGATCAGCAGCAGGTCGCCGGAGTCGATCCGGACGGCGCCCAGGCCCGGGCCGGCCACCTCGACGGCGGTGCGCACGGCCTCGGCGACGTCGAAGGTGTCCACGAGCAGGGTGGTGCCGCTGCCGAGGGTCTCCACCTGGGCGGTGAACGCGTCGCGCTCGGTGTCGTGGAGGAGGGTGAAGGCGTGCGCGCTGGTGCCGACGGTGGGGATGTTGTAGCGGAAGCCGGCGGCCAGGTCGGAGGTGACGTGGAAGCCGCCGACGTAGGCGGCGCGGGCCGCGGCGACGGCGGAGAGTTCATGGGTGCGGCGGGCGCCCATCTCCATCAGGGGGCGGTCGCCGGCGGCCACGGCCATCCGGGAGGCGGCCGCGGCCACCGCGGAGTCGTGGTTGAGGATCGAGAGGATGACCGTCTCCAGGAGGACGGCCTCGGCGAAGGTGCCCTCGACGCGCATGATCGGCGAGCCGGGGAAGTAGACCTCGCCCTCGGGGTAGCCCCAGATGTCGCCGCGGAAGCGGTAGTCGGCGAGCCAGGCCAGGGTCGGCTCGTCGAGGACGCCGCGCTCGCGCAGGAAGTCGAGGATCGTGGCGTCGAAGCGGAAGTTCTCCACTGCGTCGAGCACCCGGCCGGTGCCGGCCACCACGCCGTAGCGGCGACCCTCGGGCAGCCGGCGGGTGAAGACCTCGAAGACGGCGCGCCGGTCCGCGGTGCCGGACCGCAACGCGGCCTGCAGCATGGTGAGTTCGTACTGGTCGGTGAAGAGCGCAGTCGACGGCACGGCCACCGGCAGCCCCAGGTCTGCTGTGTTCATGGGGGAGATGCTACCCCCAATACTCGTCACTTTGACGATAGTGGTGGAGGGGTGCTGGGCCCGCTCCCACCGGACCCGTCCGGGCTTCCGCGCCGGACCCGCCGGGTCCCGCACTGGACCCGCCGGGGCCTCCGCGCTGGACCCGACCAGGCCGCCGAACTGTCCCCGCCCGGGCTCCCACCCTGCCCCCGACCGGCCTCCCGCCCCGGCCCCGCGCTGCCCCCGCCCCGAAGCCGCCCGGCCCCCGCAACGTCCTCACCCCCGGCTCACCCCACCCCCCGGCTCACCCTCACCCCCACCCGGGCCCCCACCCCCGCTCGCCCCCCGCTCCCCCTCACCACCCCACCCCCTCACCGCCCACCCCTCACCCCCCTCACCAGCCCACCCCCACCACCCCACCCCCATCCCCCGACGCGGCCCAGGTGAGGGGCATTTGTGCATGGCAGGCCCCTGGGTGGCAGCATGGGGCCTGTGAGCGCCCACCCGTCACCCACGATCACGCTCCGGCCGCATCACTGCACGCTCAGTGTGCCGGTCGAGATCGAGCGTCCCGAGTCGAGCGAGGCCCCGTTCGAGGTGCCCGAGCCGGACGTCCCGTGGGTCACGATCGTCCACAACGACCCCGTCAACCTCATGAGCTACGTCTCCTATGTCTTCCAGACGTACTTCGGTTACTCCAAGGACAAGGCGCACCAGTTGATGCTCGACGTCCATCACAAGGGCCGCGCGGTGGTCTCCAGCGGCAGCCGCGAGGAAATGGAACGGGACGTACAGGCCATGCACGGCTACGGCCTGTGGGCGACCCTGCAGCAGGACCGCCGATGACCGGACACTTCGAGCCGCTGCCCGACGGCGGCGCGGCGGTACCGCTCGACGAGGTCGAGATCTCGATCCTGCGCAGTCTCGCCGTGCAGCTGATGGAGCTGATCGGGCCGGGCGAGCAGGCCGCCGACGACGAGGGTGAGGACCTGCTGGCGTCGGTGTTCAACGACGGCCCCAGCGAGCCGCCCGCCGACCCGGTCCTGGCCCGGCTCTTCCCCGATGCCTACGGCGGCCCGGACCTGGTTCCGGACGACGACGTGCGTGCCGCGGCCGCGGAGTTCCGCCGCTATACGGAGAACGATCTGCGGGCCCGTAAGCGGACGGACGCCCTCGCGCTGATCCGGGCGCTGGACACCCTCTCGCCGTCCGGTGGTGATCCGGCGGTGCTGCGGCTGACCGCCGACGAGTGCCGGCAGTGGCTGGGGGCCCTCAACGACCTCAGGCTGGCGATCGGTACGCGCCTGGAGGTCACCGACGAGGAGGACGGCGGCGAGCTGCTGCGGCTGCCGGACAGTGATCCGCGCAAGCCGATGGTGATGGCGTACCTGTGGCTGGGCGGGCTGCAGGAGACGCTCGTCGAGTCGCTGACGGCCTGAAATCTACTTGCAGAGGGCACGGGGTTCGCTTGCCGGCGGCAGGCGAACCCGCCCGCAGGGGTGGGTAGGGGCGGTTTCGGCCGCGAGTCGGGGCGCCGGCGGCGGGTGAAAGGCCGACCGAAGGGGAGGGAGTCGGGCATATCGCCCGACGTGTCCCGGTGTGCCGGAGGCTGGGTGTTCGCTCAGCGGAGGCTCAAATCCGGATAACGATCGCGTCACACCCAGCCGGGTAGTGCGCTGCCATTCACCCCTCTTGTCCGTATTTGCCGGGCGTGTGACGTATCTCATCCCTAGGCGATCAAGTTAACGCCGTGATAAATGTTCACGACCTGCCGCGCGTGACGCCACCCTTGTCGCCGCGGGAGCGCTGAGCCGGCCGACCGTCGGCGTGCAGGACTCCATCCGGGGGGATCGGGACCCGATCCGGACAGACCGGGTCGGTATGGAGAAAGGCGCACCACTCATGACCTCTGTGCAGGTCGACAAGCAGCACGACGGCAACGAGGCAGCTGAAAAGGCCCCCGAAGAGGGCTATCAGCGAGGTCTGGGCAACCGGCAGATCCAGATGATCGCCATTGGTGGCGCCATCGGCACGGGCCTGTTCCTCGGAGCGGGCAAGGCCATTTCGATGGCCGGGCCGAGCATCATCCTCGCCTACGCCATCGTCGGTCTGGTCATCTTCTTCATCATGCGGGCCCTGGGCGAGCTGCTCATGTACCGGCCCGTTTCCGGGTCCTTCTCGGAATACGGCCGCGAATTCCTGGGTCCGTTCATCGGCTTTGTGACCGGCTGGACGTACTGGCTCTTCTGGGTCGTCACCGGAATTACGGAAGTCACCGCCGCGGCCACCTATGTCCAATACTGGAACAAGGGCATACCGCAATGGGTGTCGGCGCTGGTCTTCACCGTCGCGCTCTTCGGCATCAACCTGATCTCGGTGAAGCTCTTCGGTGAGCTCGAATTCTGGTTCTCGATGGTCAAGGTCACCGCGATCATCGGCATGATCCTGATCGGCATCGGCGTGATCACCCTCGGCTTCTCCGACGCCGGTGACACCGCCTCGTTCACCCTGCTCTGGTCGCACGGCGGGTTCTTCCCCAAGGGCATCGGCGGCACGCTGATGACGCTCCAGATCGTGATGTTCGCCTTCCTGGCCGTCGAACTCGTCGGCGTCACCGCCGGTGAGGCGACGAACCCGAAGAAGGTCCTGCCCAAGGCGATCAACACCGTGCCGTGGCGGATCGGCCTGTTCTACATCGGTGCGCTGATCATCATCCTGTCCGTGGTCAGCTGGACGGTCTTCAAGCCGGGCGTGAGCCCGTTCGTCGCCGCCTTCCAGCAGATCGGCCTGCCCGCCGGCGCCGGCATCGTCAACTTCGTCGTGCTGACCGCCGCGCTCTCCTCGGCCAACTCCGGCATGTACTCCACCGGCCGGATGCTGCGCGACCTGGCGCTCAACGGCCAGGGCCCGAAGTTCTTCACCAAGCTCAGCAAGAACGGCCTGCCCACCTGGGGCACCGGCGTCTCCGTCGCGATGATGCTGGCCGGCGTCTGGATCAACTACCAGTGGCCCGGCGAGGCGTTCAACTACGTCGTCTCCTTCGCCACCATCTCCGGCATGTGGGCCTGGATCGTCATCCTGCTCTCGCAGCTGCGCTACCGGGCCAAGGCGAACCGCGGTGAGCTCCCGCAGTCCGAGTTCAAGGCCCCCGGCAGCCCGTACACCTCGGTGTTCGCGCTGGCCTTCATCGCCATGGTGATCGTGATGATGGGTGTCGACCCGGACGCCCGGATCTCGCTCTACGCGGCTCCCGTGTGGGCGCTCATCATGGGCGTCGGCTACCTGTGCATCCAGCGCAAGAACGCCGCCGAGGCCGCCAACGCCCCGGCGGACCAGGGCTGATCGACCGGCCGTCCGGCGCCGCCGGCGGTCCCAAAGGACCGGCTGTCCAGCATGCGGGCCGGTGCGTACCACTCTTCGGTACGCACCGGCCCGCGTGTCTATTCTTGGCGCCATGCTGACCCTCACCAAGGCCCTGCACGACCAGATCGTCGAGCACGCCCGCCAGGACCACCCCGACGAGGCCTGCGGCGTGGTCGCGGGCCCGGCCGGCAGCGGCCGCCCCGAGCGGTTCATCCCGATGCTGAACGCCGCCCGCTCGCCCACGTTCTACGAGTTCGACTCCTCGGACCTGCTCAAGCTCTACCGCGAGATGGACGACCGGGACGAGGAGCCGGTGATCATCTACCACTCGCACACCGCCACCGAGGCCTACCCCTCGCGCACCGACATCTCCTACGCCAACGAGCCCGGCGCCCACTACGTGCTGGTCTCCACCGCCGACACCGACGACGCCGGGCCCTTCCAGTTCCGCTCGTTCCGGATCGTCGACGGCACGGTCACCGAGGAAGACGTCGAGATCGTGGCGGAGTACTCCTGATTCTGGCGCTGCGGAGTACCCCTGACCCGGTACTTTCGAGCCGGTGCGGGTGCCGGGTCGGTGGGCGCGCACCGGGCCGTGCGGCGGCCCGGGAAGATCGCGTCCCAACTGGCGTACACCAACCGTCCGCATGATGGGACATGGTTCCAATACCCGGACCGGGAATCGATACGATGCCCGCATGGTTGACCACGACGTGAGCGAGAAGAGGCCGGGCATGCTGCTGCTCGCTCCGCTCGCCACGCGTCGCTCCGCATCTGCCCTGCTGGGCGCGTTCGGCTGCGGAGCCGCACGGCTGCACGTCGATCTGTGCCGCCTGTCCAGCGCCATCTGTCCGCGCTGCGCCGCCGGCTGACCCGGCCCGCCCGGGCCCGCGGCGCCCGCCGCCGGCACCCCGCCACTTCGCACTTCCCGCGTCACCCGCCGCCCACCCGGCAACCCGCCGCCGTGCAACGGGACGCACCGCACCCGCCACCGCACCCACTCCCACAGGAGCACTCCCATGGCCATCGAGGTCCGAATTCCGACCATCCTGCGCACCTACACCGACGGCCAGAAGGCCGTCGAGGGCACCGGCGAGACCCTCGCCGACCTGTTCGCCGACCTCGACAGCCGGCACGCGGGCATCCGCGAGCGCCTCGTCGAGGGCGAGCAGCTGCGCCGCTTCGTGAACGTCTACCTCAACGACGAGGACGTGCGCTTCCTGGAAGGCATCTCCACCAAGCTGGCCGACGGCGACAGCGTGACGATCCTGCCGGCCGTGGCCGGCGGAATGGTCTGACGTGCGGTACGACTCCCCGCTGGCGGCGGTCGGGAACACCCCTCTCGTCCGCCTCCCGCGCCTCTCGCCCTCCGAGGACGTCCGTATCTGGGCGAAGCTGGAGGACCGCAACCCCACGGGCTCGGTCAAGGACCGCCCGGCGCTGCACATGATCGAGCAGGCCGAGAAGGACGGCCGGCTCACCCCCGGCTGCACGATCCTGGAGCCCACCAGCGGCAACACCGGCATCTCGCTCGCCATGGCGGCCAAGCTCAAGGGCTACCGCATGGTGTGCGTCATGCCGGAGAACACCTCTTCCGAGCGGCGCGAGCTGCTCGCCATGTGGGGCGCCGAGATCATCTCCTCGCCCGCGGCCGGCGGCTCCAACACGGCCGTCCGGGTCGCCAAGGAGCTGGCCGCCGAGCACCCGGACTGGGTGATGCTCTACCAGTACGGCAATCCCGACAACGCCGGTGCGCACTACGCCACCACCGGCCCCGAGATCCTCGCCGACCTGCCCTCGGTCACCCACTTCGTGGCCGGCCTGGGCACCACCGGCACCCTGATGGGCGTCGGCCGCTATCTGCGCGAGCAGGTCCCCGGCGTCCAGATCGTGGCCGCCGAACCGCGCTACGACGACGTGGTCTACGGCCTGCGCAACCTCGACGAGGGCTTCATCCCCGAGCTGTACGACGAGTCGGTGCTCACCACCCGCTTCTCGGTCGGCTCCGAGGACGCGGTCCGCCGCACCCGCGAACTCCTCGCCGAGGAAGGGATCTTCGCCGGCATCTCGACCGGCGCGGCACTGCACGCCGCGATCGGCGTGGGCCGGAAGGCGGTCAAGGCCGGGCAGAGCGCGGACATCGTCTTCGTCGTCGCCGACGGCGGCTGGAAGTACCTCTCGACCGGCGTCTACACCGCCGAGTCCACCGAGGCGGCGATCGCCACGCTGCACGGGCAGCTCTGGGCGTAGCGGGACCCCGGCACCGGGCCGCGCCGGCGGGGGCCGGGGCGGCCCGGGCAGCGGGCGTCGTACGGCCCGGCGACGGGGCACTCCCGGCGGGCGTCGCAGGCCCGGCAACGGGCCCTCGCGGCGGGCGTCGCACGGCCGTGCGGGCCGTCAGCCCGGACTGGTGATTCCGCCCACAGCTCGCCCCGCCGGAGGAGCCACCGGACCTTTTGCGCCTTACGCTCGGGGGCACCGCACAGAACGCCCAAGACCCGGCAGCACCCGGCAAAGGCCCCGCCGGGAGTACCCGCACGGACCGCCGGCCGCCGCCCCCGCCCACGGAGGTTCACCCCCGTATGAAGCTCACTGTCGTCGGTTGCTCGGGGTCGTTCCCTTCCACGGAATCGGCCTGTTCGAGCTACCTCCTGGAGGCCGACGGCTTCAGGCTGCTCCTCGACATGGGCAACGGCGCCCTGGGCGAGCTGCAGCGCCACTCCGGCCTGTACGACCTGGATGCCGTGATCCTGTCGCATCTGCACGCCGATCACTGCATCGACCTGTGCGGCTATTTCGTGGTGCGCTACTACCGCCCGGACGGCGGCCGCTGCGACCCGATGCCGGTCTACGGGCCGGCCGGCACCGAGCAGCGGCTCACCGTGGCGCACGCCGACGTACCGCACGACGGCGCGATGAGCGAGGTCTTCGACTTCCGCACGCTGACGCCCGGCACGTTCACCGTCGGGCCGTTCACCATCCGCACCGAGCGGGTCAGCCACCCGGTGGAGGCGTTCGGCTTCCGCATCGAGCACAACGGCCGGTCGCTGACGTACTCCGGCGACACCGGGCCCTGCGAGGCGCTGGACGCCCTGGCGGCGGGCAGTGACCTCTTCCTGTGCGAGGCGTCGTTCACCTACGGCAAGGAAGACATCCCGGACCTGCACCTGAACGGGCGGGAGGCCGGCGAGCACGCCCGGCG
Source organism: Streptomyces sp. NPDC048196 (assembly GCF_040652715.1). Lineage (NCBI taxonomy): Bacteria > Bacillati > Actinomycetota > Actinomycetes > Kitasatosporales > Streptomycetaceae > Streptomyces > Streptomyces sp. NPDC048196. The sequence continues at coordinate 99,383 of NZ_JBEZMM010000025.1, forward strand.
CGCGGGCGTCGGCCGGCTGGTGCTCACCCACATCCCGCCGTGGACCGACCCGGAGATCAGCGTCCGCGACGCGCAGAAGGTCTACGACGGGCCGGTCGAGGTCGCCCGGGCGGGCGCGGTCTACGAGATCTGAGCGGGCGGCACGGGCGGCACGCCACAACAACACGACGGGGCCCCGGAACCAGCTGCGGTTCCGGGGCCCTGTGCCGTGTGGCGGTGTGACGCCCGTGTGGTGGCCCGACGCCGTGGGCGCGGCGGCCTACGCCTTCGTCAGGTCCTCGATCTCCTCCTCGGGCTCCCGGCCCGGGGTGGTCAGGTTGAACTTGCTGATCGCGAACCGGAACAGCACGTAGTAGACCACCGCGAAGGCCAGACCGATCGGGATGATCATCCAGGGCTTGGTGGCGAGGGACCAGTTCATCGCGTAGTCGATGGCGCCGGCCGAGAAGGTGAAGCCGTCGTGCACGCCCAGTGCCCAGGTCAGCGCCATCGAGACGGCGGTCAGCACCGCGTGGATCGCGTACAGCACCGGGGCGATGAACATGAACGAGAACTCGATCGGCTCGGTGATGCCGCAGACGAACGAGGTCAGCGCCAGCGAGATCATCATGCCCAGCACGGCCTTGCGGCGCTCGGGGCGGGCGGCGTGTGCGATGGCCAGGGCGGCGGCCGGCAGGCCGAACATCATGATCGGGAAGAAGCCGGACATGAACTGGCCGGCGGACGGGTCGCCGGCGAAGAAGCGGCCGATGTCGCCGTGCGCGACCTTGCCCGCGGCGTCGGTGAAGTCACCGAGCTGGAACCACGAGACGGTGTTGACGAACTGGTGCATGCCGATCGGCAGCAGCGCCCGGTTGATCAGGCCGAACAGGCCGGAGCCGGCCGCGCCGAGCCCGGTCATCCACTCGCCGAAGCTGGAGATGGCGCTGCCGACCGGCTCCCAGATGAGGAGGAACAGCACGCCGACGGCGGTGCCGACGAACGCCATGATGATCGGGACGAGCCGGCGGCCGTTGAAGAAGCCCAGCCATTCCTTCAGCTTCTTGCGGTGGTAGCGCTGCCAGAGGACCGCGGCGAGCAGTCCCATGACGATGCCGCCGAGGACGCCGGGGTTGTTGACGACCGGCTCGACCCACTTGCCCTTCTCGATGTGGCCCTCGGTGACCGGGAACGCCTTGAGGACGTTGCTGTAGACCAGGAAGCCGACCAGGGCGGCGAGTGCCGTGGAGCCGTCGGACTTCTTCGCGAAGCCGATGGCCACGCCTATGCAGAACAGCAGCGGCAGGTTGTCGAAGACCGCGCCACCGGCCGCGGCGAAGACCTTGCTGACGTCGACCCAGCCCAGGCCCTTCGCACCGAAGACGTCCGGCTGGCCGAGGCGGTTGAGGATGCCCGCGGCGGGCAGTACGGCGATCGGCAGCTGGAGGCTGCGGCCGATCTTCTGCAGGCCCTGGAACAGGCCGGAGCCCCGCTTCTTCGCGGGGGCCGCCTTCGCGGCGGTGGCCGAACTCATCGGATTCCTCCTGGTGAAGCGGGCATGTGCAGGGGGGAGGCCCGCTGGTTGGTCTACACCTTGGTCTACACCACCGGTGGTTTAGACCATTCTTAGCATGTAGTCCGGGCATAAAGGAATCCATTCTTCCAAGTGGTGTGGACCACAGGGCGACCGGCCCCCGAAACGCCCTGCTCACCGGCCTACCGGGGCATACCGAAGCCCCTGTGGGCGCCTTCCGGAGGCCCTCCACAAGGCGCTCCGGGCGCCCTCCGCCCCCGGACGTGCCCGCCCCTACTTCACGTTCTCCCGCTCCATCGCTTCCCCCACCTCGTCCGGTTCGCGCCCCGGCGTCCGGAGGTCGAACGTCGTGATCACCAAACGGAAGAGGAAGTAATAGACGGCGGCGAAGCACAGGCCGATCGGAATGATCAACCAGGGCTTCGTCGCCAGCCCCCAGTTGATGACGTAGTCGATCAGACCGGCCGAGAAGCTGAACCCGTCGTGCACCCCCAGCGCCCAGGTCACCGCCATGGAAGCACCGGTGAGCAGCGCATGGGCCGCGTACAGCAGGGGAGCGATGAAAAGGAACGAGTACTCGATCGGCTCGGTGATGCCGGTCACGAACGAGGTCAGCGCCACCGAGAGCATCAGCCCGCCGACCTCCTTGCGACGGTGCGGCTTGGCGCAGTGCGTGATCGCCAGCGCGGCCGCCGGGAGCGCGAACATCATGATCGGGAAGAAGCCCGAGGTGAACTGACCGGCGTTCGGGTCGCCCGCCAGGAACATATTGATGTCGCCGTGCACCACCGTGCCGTCCGGCTTGGTGTAACTGCCGAACTGGAACCAGATGGGCACGTTGAGGAACTGGTGCAGCCCGATCACCAGCAGCGCCCTGTTCGCCACCCCGAAGACACCGGCCCCCCAGGAACCGAGGTCACTGAGCCACCGGCTGAAGCTCTCCAGCGCGTCCCCGATGGGCGGCCAGACCCACAGACACAGCGCGGCGAAGGCGATCGCCACGAACGCCATGATGATCGGGACCAGCCGGCGCCCGTTGAAGAAACCGAGCCAGTCGACGAGCCTGGTGCGGTGGTAGCGGGCCCAGAAGAAGGCGGCGAGCAGCCCGATGACGATGCCGCCGAACACACCGGGATTCTGGTACGTGAACGCCGTGGCCGTCGCGTCCGGAGCCACACAGCCGACCCCTGGCACGGGCTTCGCGCCGCCGGCGCAAAGCTTGGGGAACTGCCGCAGGACGCCGTAGTAGACGAGGAAACCGGCGAGGGCGGCAAGCGCGGTGGAGCCGTCGGACTTCTTCGCCATGCCGATGGCCACGCCCACGCAGAAGAGAAGGGGCAGCCCCAGGGCACCGTCGAGGAGGGCACTGCCCGCGCCCATCATGACCTTGGAGACCGCGTCCCAGCCCAGCCCCTTCGCACCGAACACGTCCGGCTGCCCGAGGCGGTTGAGGATCCCCGCCGCGGGCAGGACCGCAATCGGCAGCTGCAGACTCCGCCCCATCTTCTGCAGCCCCTGGAAGAGGTCCGACGCCCGGTTCCTCCTCGGCTCCGCCGCCGCTGCGTCCGCACTCATCCGCGCCGTCCTCCCGGCAGCCGCCCCGTCGACGGCCGGCCCGCTGCGTACCGCATACTGGTGGTGTAGACCACTTGGCGGCGGTCGCCGAACGCGCGCCCGCCGTCACGTGATCACCGTCCCGGTGATCGCCCACCCGGTGATCGCCATCCTTCGTCAGACAGCGGACAAACGCCCACATAGTTGGGCTGAACGTGCGTTACGGTGTGAAAACCGCACGGCGGCACCGCCGGCGGCCGAGACAAGCAGGAGTGGACATGGCCAGCAAGGCTGAGAAGATCGTCGCCGGCCTCGGCGGACTCGACAACATCGAAGAGGTCGAAGGCTGCATCACCCGCCTCCGCACCGAGGTCTCCGACGCCTCCCTCGTCGACGAGGCCGCACTCAAAGCCGCCGGCGCCCACGGCGTCGTCAAGATGGGCAACGCGATCCAGGTCGTCATCGGCACCGACGCCGACCCCATCGCCGCCGAAATCGAAGACATGATGTGAGGACCTGAGCCCGCCGGGCCGGCCCACCCCCCAGGCCGCGCCCCGCTCACCCTCGCAAGGCCCCGCCCCCGGACGCCCACCGCCCGGAACGGGGCCTTCACCATTCCCCGATAGGGTCTACGCCATGTCTCGCATCGACGGCCGCACCCCCGAACAGCTCCGCCCCGTCACCATCGAACGCGGCTGGAGCAAGCACGCCGAAGGCTCCGTCCTCATCGCCTTCGGCGACACCAAAGTCTTCTGCACCGCCTCCGTCACCGAAGGCGTCCCCCGCTGGCGCAAGGGCACCGGCGAGGGCTGGGTCACCGCCGAATACTCGATGCTGCCCCGCTCCACCAACACCCGCGGCGACCGGGAATCCGTCCGAGGCAAGATCGGCGGCCGCACCCACGAAATCAGCCGCCTCATCGGCCGCTCCCTGCGCGCCGTCATCGACTACAAGGCCCTCGGCGAGAACACCATCGTCCTCGACTGCGACGTCCTCCAGGCCGACGGCGGAACCCGCACGGCAGCGATCACCGGCGCCTACGTGGCACTGGCCGACGCCGTCACCTGGGCCCAGCACAAGAAGCTCGTCAAGCACGGCCGCAAGCCGCTCACCGGCACCGTCTCCGCGGTCAGCGTCGGCATCGTCGACGGCACCCCGCTCCTCGACCTCTGCTACGAGGAAGACGTCCGCGCCGAGACCGACATGAACGTCGTCTGCACCGGCGACGGCCGCTTCGTCGAGGTCCAGGGCACCGCCGAGGCCGCCCCCTTCGCCCGCGACGAACTCAACGCCCTCCTCGACCTCGCGGTCAGCGGCTGCACCGACCTCGACACGATCCAGCGGACGGCACTGGCCGGCACACTCTGACGCCGAGGGGCGGCGGGGCGGCCCCTGCCGTCGCCCCGCGCCCGGATCAGTCAATGGCGCGGACCACGCGGACCACGCGGACCACGCGGATCACGTGGACCACACGGATCACTTGGATCACGCCAATGTCCCGCGGTCCGGCGGCCGGATCATGCCGCCGCCGGACCCCCGGGCAACCAAAGACCCCCCGCCCCGCGTTTCCTCCTTTGCCTGCACATGACCCGGGACACCCGCCCCGGCTCCATGCCCCGCCGAGGAAGGAAACGCACCCCATGGCCCCCAGCCCCCTCCACCGCCGACCCACCCCCCTCGCCCTCGCCGCGTTAGCCGCCGCCACCCTCACCGTCCCCTTCCTCACCGCCTGCGGAGCCGTCCAGAAGGCCGTGGACTGCGCCAAGACCGCCACCTCCGTCGTCAACGCCGTCGACAAGCTCCAGCAGGCCGCGGACAACGCCCTCACGGACCCGCAGAAGACCCAGCAGGCCCTCGACAACATCGACAGCAACCTGCGCAAGCTCAGCAACGAGGCCAACGACCCCGAACTGTCCAAGGCCATCGACAAGACCAACGCCGGCATCAAGAACGCCCGCAAGGACATCGAGAACAACAAGGCCCCCGACATCCAGCCGATCGTCGACGGCACCAGCCGGATGACCAAGATCTGCACCCCGGGCTGACCGGAACCGTCGGCACGAGGGCGGGCCGGGGGCCGGGGAGCCGGCCGGCTCACGGCGATGGCGTCCTGCCCTGAGGGATCTCCTGGTACCACGGCCGGGATAATCGCTCCCATGCAGCCAGAAACCGGCGGACGCCCCGCGACCCACCGCCGCCTGATCCTCGCCACCCGCAACGCCGGCAAGATCCGCGAACTCCACGCCATCCTGGACGCGGCCGGCCTCGACGTCGAACTCGTCGGCGCCGACGCCTATCCCGACGTCCCCGACGTCAAGGAAACCGGCGTCACGTTCGCCGAGAACGCCCTCCTCAAGGCACACGCCCTGGCCCGGGCCACCGGCCACCCGGCCGTCGCCGACGACTCCGGCCTCTGCGTCGACGTCCTCGGCGGCGCCCCGGGCATCTTCTCCGCCCGCTGGTCCGGCAAGCACGGCGACGACCGGGCCAACCTCGACCTGCTCCTCGCCCAACTCGGCGACATCGCCGAGGAACACCGCGCCGCCCACTTCGCCTGCGCCGCGGCCCTCGCCCTCCCCGACGGCACCGAACGTGTCGTCGAGGGCAAGCTCGAAGGCACCCTCCGCCACACCCCCACCGGCACCGGCGGCTTCGGCTACGACCCGATCCTCCAGCCCCTCGGCGAGACCCGCACCTGCGCCGAACTGACCCCCGACGAGAAGAACGCCATCAGCCACCGGGGAAAGGCGTTCCGGGCGTTGGTTCCGGTGGTGCGGGAGTTGTTGGGCTGAGGCCCGGGGACCCGCGCGCACAGAAACGGCCTGCGAACCGAAACCTTCGATTCGCAGGCCGTGAGCCTGTGCGGCCGGAGGGACTCGAACCCTCACGCCTCGAAGGCACTGGTTTCTAAGACCAGCCTGTCTCACCAGTTCCAGCACGGCCGCTCGCACAGCCATAGTACTGGTTGGCGTGCAGCTCGCTGAGGGCTACCGCAGCCGTCGCCCGCCTCTGCACCAAGTATCCGTCACGGCATGGCAGTTAGGGCACAGCAACCGCAGGTTCTCGGCACGGTCGTCGTAACGGTCACCGTTGATGTGATCGATCTCCAGGGTGATCGACCGCCCGTGCCACGATGCGCCGGTGCCGCAGTCCACGCACCGTTCGGCAGTCCCTCTCTCCAGCAGGGCCCGGCGCAGCAGTGAGGTAGGGGTGCGCCGTCCACGTTCGTGCTTCACCAGGATGTCCGTCGGGGTCAACCTGTCGAAGTCGGCCTTGCCCCGCTGGTGCGCCTGTCCCAGGAAGTGACTGGTGTCGAGGGAATGGTCGGCGACCCACTGGGCGAAGAGCGTGCGGCTGCGTGAGTTGACGGGGCACCCCAGGTGCCGCAGGGCGGCCGCGATGGATGTCGAGGCGCTCACCGCCTCGTGCAGTGCCTCCCGGGAGGGGCAGACGTGGATCACGCGCCGCGCGACGGGTTCGAAGTGCGAGACATCGATGCCGAAGCGCTCGAAGCGTTGAGTCAGATGCCTCCGTAGCTGGTGGTACGAGCGGCCGCCACAGAAGGCGATGACCTCGTCGATACTCGTGCACCGGGGCGCCGCCTCCGCCAACAGCTCGCGCGTGTAGCGCACGCTGTCGCTCATCGGTCGCTCCCCGACCGGGCGGCGCGGGACGCCTTCCTGCGTCCTCGGTACGTATCCGTCGCCGAGTGGCAATTGGGGCACAGGAGCCGCAGGTTTTCCTGGCGATTGTCCCGCCAGTCGCCGTCGATATGGTCCACCTCAAGGGGCAGGGGACGGCCACGCCACAGCGGCTCTGTCCCGCACAGCGCGCACTGTTCGGGCACACCGACGGCCAGCAGTGCCCGCTTCAGGCGGCTGCTGGCGACCCGTCGACTGCCGGCGGGGTCCTGCTTACGCAGAACCGGCACCGGAGGACGCCAACGGCGTGCCGTTGAAGCGAAGTGCGAGGTGTCGATCCCGTACGCCTTGATCCGGCGGCTGATGTGCGTGTGGTGACCGCCGACGACCTCAAGCCCGAGACGGCGCAGGACTTCGCACATGTTCGTCGAGCCGGCTACCGCCGCTTCGAGGACCTCCTTCGTCCAACGCACCCCCTCCCGTTCAAAGTGCGAGGTATCAACCCCCATGGCCCTCATACGGTCATGGAGATACCGCCGCGACGCCCCCTTCGGATCCACCCCCAACTTCCCCAACGCCTCCGACAGCGTCCGCGACGACGATGCCGCGGCCTCCAGTCGCTCCCTGGTGTACGGACTTACCGGCATGACGCCATCCCCTCCGGCACCGGAACCGCCCCGGTGCTCGCTCGAACAGAACAACGGTCGAACGCCGGGGCGGTTACGCAGGGTCAGGAAGAGGGAAAGCAGGTTCCGGTCAGAAGCGGGGTTCCTGGACCTGGGCCGTGATGAGTTCGACGGCCTCTTCCTTGGTGGCTACCGAGGGTGGGGAGCCGTCGAGGGGTTGCTGGGCGGTTTCCTTCATGCAGGCGACGGCGATGACGCCGACGAGGGCGGCGCCCATCGTGTAGTAGGCGGGGACCATCACGTTCTGGCCGAAGGCGTCCATCAGGGCGGTGATGACGAGCGGGGTGGTGCCGCCGAAGAGGGAGACCGCGAGGTTGTAGCCGATGGAGAGGGAGCCGTAGCGGACGTGGGTGGGGAACAGGGCGGGGAGGGCGGCGGACATGGTGCCCAGGAGGCAGACCAGGGAGAGGCCGAGGAGGGCCATGCCGAGGCAGACGGTGAGGATCGTGCCCTGTTTGACCAGGAGGAAGGCCGGGACGGCCAGGAGGAAGAAACCGAGCATGCCGGCCATCAGGAGCGGCTTGCGGCCGTAGCGGTCGTTGAGTTTGCCGACCGAGGAGATGACGCACATCAGGGCGACCATCGTGCCGAGGAGGATCAGCAGGCCGTGGGACTCCTCGTAGTGGAGGGTGTCCGTCAGGTAGGTCGGCATGTAGGAGAGCAGCATGTAGTCGGTGATGTTGTACGCGCCGACCAGTGCGATGCAGAGGATGAGGGTGGGCCACTGCTGGGCGAAGATTTCGCCCAGTTTCTTCTTCGGGGCGTTTTCGGAGAGGTGGGAGAATTCCGCTTCGGCCTCGACGACGGAGCCGGTGGCGTTGTGGGTGTGGGCCGCCTCGAATTTCTGGAAGGCGGGGGTTTCGTCGAGCTTGACCCGTAGGTAGAGGCCGACCAGGCCGAGCGGGCCGGCGATGAGGAAGGGCAGGCGCCAGGCCCAGGAGTTCATCGCGTCGTCGCCGAGCAGGGTGGTCAGGAGCAGGACGATGCCGGCGGCGCCGGTGTAGCCGATGAGGGTGCCCAGTTCGAGGAAGCTGCCGAAGAAGCCGCGCTTCTTGTCGGGGGCGTATTCGGCGATGAAGGTGGAGGCGCCGCCGTATTCGCCGCCGGTGGAGAATCCCTGGATCAGGCGGAAGAGGATGAGCAGGGTCGGGGACCAGAAGCCGATGGTGGCGTAGGACGGGATCAGGCCGATGCAGAAGGTGCCCAGGGCCATCATGATCATGGTGAGGGCGAGCACCTTCTTGCGGCCGATGCGGTCGCCGAGCGGGCCGAAGTAGGCGCCGCCGAGGGGGCGTACGAGGAAGGCGACGGCGAAGGTCGCGAAGGACGACAGCAGGCTGGTGGTGTCGCTGCCGCCGGGGAAGAAGACCTTGCCGATGGTGACCGCGAGGTAGCTGTAGATGCCGAAGTCGAACCATTCCATGGCGTTGCCGAGGGCGGCAGCCTTCACCGCGCGCTTGACGACGCGTTCGTCGGTGACGGTGATGTCGGTGCGGCGGAGTCGGGGGTTTCTTCGCCGGGCGACGGCACGGAAGAGCCACCGGTGGCGCTTGAGCGCTTCCCGGTCCTGGTCGGGAGCGCGTTCGGCTTCAGTGCTACCGGTCGGCACGAGGCGGTCCTCTCGGTCGTTCGGCGCGCGGGGCGCGGCGGGTGCGACGGATACGACAGGTGCGCCTGCGCAGTGGAGCGCGGATCAAACCACTCTGGCGGTACGAAGCGATGTACGTCACGTGTGGGTGGGCCGTTGGGGGCAGGGTGGGGGGCGGATGATCGGGGGTGCGCCAGGGGTGTGACGGTGCTTGTTACAGGACTGGTACACAGCCGCGCGGTCACTGCAGTATTCGGGCAATCTGCCTGTGTCGCGGGGGCGGGAGAGTGGCGGGGTCGGGCGTGGCAGTCGTGTGTGCTGGTGGGGGTACGGGGTGTGGTCCCCGGGAGGAGATCGTGATGACCGACCGCGAAGGGTCCCGCTGGGTGCGGGGGCGTACCGCGCTGGTGGCCTTTGTCGTGGTGACGGCGCTGGCTGCGGGCGGGGTGTGGTGGAGCCAGGTGTCGGACCGGGCGTCGGCGGTGGATGCGGCGCCGAAGACGGCGGCGGTGCAGGACGTCAAGGAGGACGCCAAGCAGTCGGGGGGGCTGCCGGGGGTGCGGGACTGCGGTATCGGGGAGCCCGAGGTGAAGCCGCAGGTGATCACGTTGACGTGTGCGGATGCGGGGATGGTGGCGACCGCGATCACGTGGAAGAAGTACGGTGCGCGGGATGCGCTGGGGGTGGGTGTGGTGCAGGTGGAGAAGACCGGTGCCGGTGTGGGGGCGGATTCGGGTTTTCCGGCGACGTTCCGGCTGTACAACCCGAAGTCGGTGGACGGCGGGTTGGCGTTCACGGGTCTTGAGGTGACGTACGAGGGGTCGACGCCGCTCGGGGACACGACGGAGATGTACAACCTCGCGTGATGGGGATTCGAGGCCGGATCGCCCTGGCCATTTCGTGTATGACGGCGCTGGCTGTGGTGGTGCTCGGGTTTGCCGTGCATCACATAGCGGATGCGGAGCGGGAGCGTTCGGCGCGGTCGTATCAGGACGACCGGTTGAGTTCTGCGCTGCAGATCTACGAGCGGGACGGGACGCTGGCGCTGGGTGCGCAGTTGGATGATGCGACGTTGCCGGGGCCGTTGCGGGAGGCGGTGTTCAAGAGTCGTTCGGGGACGTATGTCAGTGGTGGTGAGGATCCGCGGGTGTGGGCGGCGACGGGGGTCGGTGACGGGGGTGGGGGCCGGCCGGCGCGGTCGTTGTCGGTGTCGGCGGCGTATCCGGATGACGATCCGGCGCAGCTGGCGTTGGACCGGGCGTTGTTGATCGCGGGGTGCGGCACGGTCGGGTTGATGGCGGTGGTGTCGTGGTTCGTGGCGCAGCGGTTGTCGCGGCGGTTGCGGCTGAGTGCGGCGGCGGCGCGGCGGATCGCGGCGGGGGAGCCGCCGGATGCGGATGCGTTGGCGAGCCATGGCCGGGACGAGGTGGCGGAGCTGGGCCGGAGTGTGCATCACATGGCGACGTCGTTGGCGGCGCGGGTGGAGGCCGAGCGGGAGTTCACGGCGGATGTGGCGCATGAGTTGCGGACGCCGGTGGCGGGTCTGGTGGCGGCGGCGGAGTTGTTGCCGCAGCCGCGGGCGGTGGAGATGGTCCGGGACCGGGCGCAGGCGATGCGGCGGTTGGTGGAGGATCTGCTGGAGGTGTCGCGGCTGGACGCGGGGGTGGAGCGGGCGGATCTTGATGCGTGTGAGCTGCCGTCGTTGGTGCGGGGGATCGTGGAGCGGGCGGCGCGGCAGCGTGGGGTGGATGAGGTGTCGGTGTCCGTGGAGGGGGAGCCGCGGATCGTGGAGACGGATCGGCGGCGGGTGGAGCGGGTGTTGGTGAACCTGCTGGCGAATGCGGCCAAGCACGGGAAGCCGCCGATCGAGGTGGTGGTGGCCGGGTCGCGGATCGTGGTGCGGGATCACGGGCCGGGTTATCCGGCGGAGTTGTGCGCGGAGGGGCCGCGGCGGTTCCGTACGGCGGCGCCGGAGCGGGGGACCGGGCACGGTCTGGGGTTGACGATCGCGGCGGGGCAGGCGGAGGTGCTGGGGGCGCGGTTGGACTTCGGCGCCGCCGCGGGGGGCGGCGCCGAGGCCGTGCTGGAGTTGCCGGACCGGGCGGCGGTGGGGCCGGCGGTGTCGGGTCGGTGAGGGGTTACAGGCCGAGGTCCTTGATGATCTTGGCGACGTGGCCGGTGGCCTTGACGTTGTAGAGGGCGCGTTCGACCTTGCCGTCCTCGTCGAGGATGACGGTGGAGCGGATGACGCCGGTGACGGTCTTGCCGTAGAGCTTCTTCTCGCCGAAGGCGCCGTAGTTCTCCAGGACGGTTTTGTCGGGGTCGCCGAGGAGGGTGACCTTGAGGTCTTCCTTCTCGCGGAACTTGGCGAGCTTTTCCGGCTTGTCGGGGGAGATGCCGATGACGTCGTAGCCGTGGCCGGCGAGGAGGTCGAGGTTGTCGGTGAAGTCGCAGGCCTGCTTGGTGCAGCCGGGGGTGAGGGCGGCGGGGTAGAAGTAGACGATGACCTTGCGGCCCTTGTGGTCGGCGAGCGAGACCTGCTTGCCGTCCGCGTCGGGCAGGGTGAAGGCGGGGGCGGTGTCGCCGGGCTGCAGTCGCTCGCTCATGGTTCTCCTCGTACGGCGGTGTCAGCGGGATCGGTACGCCTTCGACATTAGCCACCGGGACCGACAGCCGGGGTGCGTGGGGCGTGCCGGGCGCGCGAAACGGGGGTGCTGTGGGGCGCGCGCGGGTGTGAGCTGACAGACTGTCCATCATCGAATGGCGCGAGACGACGGAGGCAGCGCGGTGGCGGAGGCCAGGACCCCGGCGCAGATCGAGGCGGACATCGTCCGCAGGCGGCAGGAGCTCGCCGTCACGCTCGACGAGATCGGTGTGCGGCTGCACCCGAAGACGATCATGGGTGAGGCGAAGGCGAAGGCGATGTCGGCGGTGGACCGTACGGCGGGCCGGGCGTATGTGGTCACCCACCGTGCGCTCGCGGACGTGCGGGGGCAGCTGGTGTCGGAGGACGGGGCGCCGCGGCTGGAGCGGATCGTTCCGGTGGCGCTGGTCGGCGTGGCCGTGGTGGGGCTGCTGACGCTGCGGGCCAGGCGGCGCGACTGAGCGGCGCGACCGAGCGGCCGGGCCGGACGGTGACCGAGCGGCGGCGCGGGGTGCCGCGTGGCCGGGCCGATGCGGGCTGCGGTGCGTGATCGGGGCGCCGGGCCAGGTACGGTCATGGCGTGAGCCCGAATAACACCAAGGACACCCACGACAAGCTGCCGATCCGGATGCTGCACGACCGTGTGCTGGTCCGGACGGACATCCCCGAGGGCGAGCGCCGCTCGTCCGGGGGCATCGTCATTCCCGCGACCGCGGCGGTCGGCCGGCGCCTGGCCTGGGCCGAGGTCGTCGCCGTGGGACAGAACGTGCGGACCGTCGAGGTGGGCGACCGGGTGCTGTACGACCCGGAGGACCGGGCCGAGGTCGAGGTGCGCGGTGTGGCGTACGTGCTGATGCGCGAGCGGGATCTGCACGCGGTGGCCGCGGAGCGGCTGGAGGGCGCGGAGGACGCGACGGGGCTGTATCTGTAGCCGGCCGCCGGTGGCGGCCGGGCAGGAGACGGGATGCGGGCGGTGACCGGGGTCACCGCCCGTTCCGCTGTCCGGACCTGCCCGTTTTGCTAGCCTCGGAAGACCCGACGAGACGCGCCGTACCGGGTCAGGACAAGACGACGCACCCCTGTTGAAGCTGAGGTTCACGGAGGTGCCGTCATGGCGTGGGTCCTGCTCGTGGTCGCCGGTCTGCTGGAGGTCGGCTGGTCGATCGGGATGAAGTTCACCGAGGGGTTCACCCGGCTGTGGCCGAGCGTGTTCACCGGCGGGGGCATCGTCGTCAGCATGCTGCTGCTGTCGTACGCGGCCCGGACCCTGCCGATCGGTACCGCCTACGGCGTGTGGGTCGGTATCGGGGCGGCCGGTGCCGCGGTGGTCGGGATGGTGGTGCTCGGTGAGCCCGCGACGGCGGCCCGGATCTTCTTCATCTGTCTGCTGCTGGTGGCCGTGGTCGGTCTGAAGGCGACGTCCGGCCACTGACCCCGGATGGGTTTCCCGGTGTGCGTCACATGCCCCAGCGGGCGCGCAGCCGCCGGCTCAGCGCGTCGCCGTCCGGGCCCCCGGTCGGGAAGTCCTGGGTGGGCTCGGTCGTCGTCGGCGGGGTCGGGGTCGGGAAGGTGGGGGAGGGCGGCCCGGTGGTCGGCGGGGTCGGCGGGGTGGTGGTCGGGGCGGGCCGCGTCGGGGAGGCGGACGGCTCGAGGGAGGGTGGGGCGGAGTCGCTGGGGGACGGCGATTCGCTGTCGGACGGTTCCACCGAGGGCGAGGGTTCGGCGCCGTCCGCGAGCTGGAGGTCGAAGTCGCGGGCCGGGCGGCCGCGCAGGGCGGCCGCGGTGTAGTCGGCCCAGATCTGGGCGGGGAAGTCGCCGCCGTTGACCCGGTCCAGGCCCGCGGCGCCGTACAGCGGCTCCTGGGCGGCGGTCTCCGGGTGCTGGCCGAGGACGGCGACGACGGTGGCGAGGTCGGGGGTGTAGCCGGCGAACCAGGCCGCCTTGTCCTGCTCGGCGGTGCCGGTCTTGCCGGCGGCGGGCCGGCCGGCGGCCTGGGCGGCGGTGCCGGTGCCACCGTCGACGACGCTGCGCAGGATGGAGGTGGTGGTGTCGGCGGCCTCGCGCGGGATCGCCGTGGTCGTCTCGCGGTCGGGCAGGTCGATCTCCTCGTCACCCTTGGTGATCTTGTTGATGAGGGTGTAGGGGCGGCGTTCGCCGTGCCGGGCGAGGGTGGTGTACGCCTGGGTCATGTCCAGGACGCTGGGGGTGGCGGTGCCCAGGGCGATCGCGCCGCGGGAGGCGGCGAGGCCGGGGGCGTCGGCGGGGATGCCCAGGTCGACGGCGGTGTCCTTGACCTTGTCCGGGCCGACGTCGATGCCCATCTGGGCGTAGACGGCGTTGACGGACTTGTCGGTGGCCTCGGAGACGGTGATCGGCCCGTAGGAGCGGTCGTCCTCGTTGGCGGGCGCGAATCCGGTGGCGTGGCCGTGGTCGACGGTCATCCGCTTGTTGTCGCCGTCGTAGACGGTGTTCGGGGTGATGGGGTCGCCGTCCTGGGTGGTGGCGTGGTGCTGCACGGCGGAGGCGAAGACGAGCGGCTTGAAGGTGGAGCCGACCTGGTAGTCGCGGCGGGTGGCGCTGTTGACGTACTGCTTGGCGTAGTCGATGCCGCCGTAGAGGGCGACGACCCGGCCGGTGCGGACGTCGATGGAGGCGCCGCCGGCGCGGACGTAGCCGTCGGTGGTGCGGGAGTCGTCGAGCCGGTCCATCAGGCGGGTGTCGACCGCGTGCACGAGGGCGTTCTGGCGCCGTCGGTTGAGGGTGGTGGTGATGCGGTAGCCGCCGGCGCGCAGGGTGTCCTCGTCGAGGATGTGGTGGTCGGTGAGGTAGTCCTTGACCGCTTCGACGAGGTAGCCGCGCTGGCCGGTCAGTCCGGGCGAGGTGCGGGCGGGCCGGGGCACCGGGAAGCGCATCGCGGCGCGTGCGCCGGGGCTGAGCCACTTCTGCTTGACCATGCCGTCCAGGACGTAGTTCCAGCGGGCCAGGGCGCGCGGGGTGTTGGCGGGGTGGGCGGCGACGTCGTAGACGCTGGGGGCGTTGAGGAGCGCCGCGAGGTAGGCGCCCTGGGCGGTCGTCAGGTCGGCCGAGTCGATGCCGTAGTAGGCCCGGGCCGCGGCCTGGATGCCGTAGGCGTTGCGGCCGTAGTAGCTGGAGTTGAGGTAGCCCTCCAGGATGTTGTCCTTGCTGACCCGGCGGTCCAGCTTGACGGCGATGAAGAACTCCTTGGCCTTTCGGGTGACGGTCTGTTCCTGGCCGAGGTAGTAGTTCTTGACGTACTGCTGGGTGATGGTGGAGCCGGACTGCTTGCCCTTGCCGGTGAGGGTGTTCCAGGCGGCCCGCAGCATGGCGGCCGGGTCGACGGCGGACTCGGAGTAGAAGTCGCGGTCCTCGGCGGCGAGCACGGCCTGCTGGACGGATTTGGGCACCTGGCCGAGCGTCACGTTCTGCCGGTTGACGTCACCGTCGCGGGCAAGTTCGGAGCCGTCGGAGTAGAGGTAGACGTTGCTCTGGGCCTTGGCGGCGCTGTTGGCGGGCGGGATGTCGACGAGCAGGTAGCCGGCGATCAGTGCGCCGATGACGAGCAGCAGGAAGCCCAGCACGGTGCCGAGCACCGTGCGCCAGCTGGGCAGCGCCCGCCGCCAGACTGTGCGATGTCCGCTCATGTCGGTATGGACTCCTCGGCCTCCGCCGAAGGTTGTACCGCGGCGGAACGGTCTCGTGTCGGGGGGTGTGCACCGTACGCCGGAAAAGCACCTGTTGCCCGTGGGGAAACTTTCGCATCATGTGTCCCGTTCGGCGGGGGTGGCACGCACCCGGTCCTGCCACCGGACCGGCCGAATGGCGCCCATGGCTCACCCGGACGGGTGGTAATTCGATGGTGCCCGCCGGGCCCACGACTTAGGCTCCGGTGCTTTGCCGTCCGGACCGGAACGGGGCCCGGACGGAAGCGGAATCCGAACGGGTGACGAGACGGGCCGGGTGAGCGAGCGTGTGGTGCGTGGCGGTGGCGGCCGGCAGCTTCCGGCGGTACGCCACCTATCGGGTCGCGACGGCGGCCGGGGTGTTCACCAACACCGTCTTCGGCTTCATCGTGGCGTACACCTTCGTCGCCCTGTGGGCGGAGCGGCCGCATCTGGGCGGCTACGGCCAGGCGCAGGCGCTGACCTTCGTGTGGGTCGCGCAGGCGCTGCTGGCGGCGGCGGCACTGATGGGCGGCGGCGGGCTGGAGGAGCTGCAGGAGCGGATCCGCACCGGCGACGTCGCGGTGGACCTGTACCGGCCGGCGGACCTGCAGCTGTGGTGGCTGGCCGCGGACCTGGGCCGGGCCGGGATGCAGCTGATCGGCCGCGGGGTGGTGCCGATGGCGGTGGGCGCGCTGGTCTTCCCGCTGGCGCTGCCCGGGGACGCGCAGACCTGGGGCTGGTTCCTGCTGTCGGTGCTGCTGGGGATCGTGGTCTCCTTCGGGCTGCGCTATCTGGTGGCGCTGGCGTCGTTCTGGCTGCTGGACGGCTCGGGGCTGTCCCTGATCAGCGGGCTGGCCTGCCTGTTCTTCTCCGGGATGCTGCTGCCGCTGCGGGTCTTCCCCGGCGGTTTCGGGGAGGTGGTCCAACTGCTGCCGTGGGCGGCGATCCTGCAGGTTCCGGCCGATGTGCTGATCGGCGTGCGCACCGGCGGCGCGCTGCTGCGCGGGCTGGTGTTCCAGGCGGCGTGGGGCGCGGCGCTGCTGGCGCTGGGCCGGCTGGTGCAGTCCGCGGCGACCCGCAGGGTGGTGGTGCACGGTGGCTGACCACGACCGGCGGCCCGCGGCCCGGGACGGGTGGCGGACGTCCGCGGCCCAGGGGCTGTACGCGTACGGGCTGATCGTGCGGATGTGGGTGCGCTCGACCCTCGCCTACCGGGCCTCGTTCGTGATGATGGCGGTCGGCAACTTCGCCGCCTGCGCACTGGACTTCGTCGCGATCCTGCTGATGTTCTCGCAGATCGACGCGCTCGGCGGCTTCACACTGCCCGAAGTGGCCTTCCTGTACGGCACGTCCGGGCTGTCGCTGGGCCTCGCCGATCTGCTGCTGGGCAGCATGGACCGGCTGGGCCGGCGGGTCCGCGACGGCACCCTCGACGTCCTGCTGCTGCGCCCCGCCCCGGTGTTCGCCCAGGTCGCCGCCGACCGGTTCGCGCTGCGCCGGCTGGGCCGGATCTCCCAGGCGCTGCTGGTGCTCGGCTGGTCGGTGACCCGGCTGGAGGTGGACTGGACGGTGGGGCGGCTGCTGCTGGTGGTGCTGATGGCCGTCTGCGGTACGGCCATCTTCGGGGCGGTCTTCACCACCGGCGCCGCCTTCCAGTTCTGGGCGCAGGACGCGGCCGAGGTGCAGAACTCCTTCACCTACGGCGGCAACGCCCTGCTGCAGTACCCGCCGACGGTGTTCGCCAAGGATTTGGTGCGCGGCGTCACGTTCGTCGTCCCGCTGGCCTTCGTCAACTGGCTGCCCGCACTGCGCCTGCTGGGCCGCCCCGACCCGCTCGGCCTGCCCGGCTGGGTGGACTTCCTCGGCCCCGCCGTGGCCGCGCTGATGTGCGCGGGCGCGGCGCTGGCCTGGCGGTACGGCCTGCGCGGCTACCGCAGCACCGGAAGCTGACGCGCCGTCAGTCAAAATCCGTACGACGCCCGACCCCCTGAAAGAAAGCCGCAGATGACGGACTTTGACAGCACCGGCCCGGAGCCGCTGATCGACGTCCGCGGCATCGAGAAGGTCTTCTCGGTACGGCGCAAGGCGGGCCGGCTGCGCCGGGTGCGCGAGGAGGTGCGGGCCGTCGACGGCATCACCTTCCAGGTGCCGCGCGGCGAGATGGTCGGCTACATCGGCCCGAACGGCGCGGGCAAGTCCACCACCATCAAGATGCTGACCGGCATCCTGGTGCCCAGCGGCGGCCGGCTGCGGATCGCCGGGATCGACCCCGCGCGCGAACGGACCCGGCTCGCCCGCCGGATCGGCGTGGTCTTCGGCCAGCGCACCACCCTGTGGTGGGACCTGCCGCTCGCGGACTCCTACGAACTGGTGCGCCGCATGTACCGGATCCCCGACGCCGTCTACCGCGCCAACCTGGAGCGCTGCGTCGAACTGCTCGACCTGGCCCCGCTGCTGGCCGTACCCGTGCGGCAGCTCTCCCTCGGGCAGCGGATGCGCGGCGACATCGCGGCGGCCCTGCTGCACGACCCGGAGGTGCTCTACCTCGACGAGCCCACCATCGGGCTCGACGTCGTCAGCAAGGCGAAGGTGCGGGAGTTCGTCCGCGAGGTGAACGCCGAGCGGGGCACCACGGTCCTGCTCACCACCCACGACCTGACCGACATCGAGCAGCTGTGCCGCCGGGTGATGGTCATCGACCACGGCCGGCTGGTCTACGACGGCGCACTGGACGGGCTGCGCGCGGCGGCCGACGGCGAACGCACCCTCGTGGTCGACCTGGAACGCGAACTGCCGCCCATCGAGGGCGTTCCCGGCGCCCGTACGGTCCGGGTGGAGGGCCCCCGGCAGTGGCTGGTGTTCCCGGCGGCACAGAGCGCCGCGCCGCTGGTCACCGCGGTCGCCGAACGCTATCCGCTGGTGGACCTGTCACTGCGCGAGCCGGACGTCGAGTCGCTGATCGCCGAGCTGTACGCCCGCGGCGCGACCCGCGCGGAGCCCGGCCGCACCCCGGACGGCCAGGGCGCCCCGGCGTAGGAAGGAAGGCGGGACCGGAGGCATACGGACCGGCCCGCCGTCCGCCGTTGCCCCATACGCTGTCCGTATGACTGACGACCTCCCGGCGCCGCGGGCCTCCGCCGCCGAGTTGCGTGCCTCCGACGCCGACCGCGACCGGGTCGCCGAGATCCTGCGGGACGCCCTCGCGGAGGGGCGGCTGGAGATGGCGGAGTTCGACGAACGGCTGGAAGCGGCCTATCTGGCCCGTACCTACGGGGAGTTGGCGCCGCTCACCGCCGACCTGCCGGCCGCGCCGGCCCCCGCCCCCGCAGCGCCGGCCCCCGTGTCACTGCACAAGGACCCCGCCGCGGTGGGCTCCTGGGCCGGCCGGATCGTCGGCGACGCCCGCGGCTCGACGACGGGCCTGGCGGTCATGGGCGGCTTCCAGCGCAAGGGCCGCTGGACCATCGGCCGCCGCTTCACCGCGGTCTGCTGCATGGGCGGAGGGGAGATCGACCTGCGCGAGGCCGACTTCGCCGCGTCGGAGGTCGTGATCGACTGCTGGGCCTTCATGGGCGGCGTGAACGTCATCGTCCCCCCGGGCGTCGAGGTCGACGTACGGGGACTGGGCATCATGGGCGGCTTCGACTCCCCCGAGGACGGCGTCCCCGGCGACCCCGGCGCCCCCCGGGTGATCGTCCGGGGCCTGGCACTGATGGGCGGCGTCGGCGTCGAACGCAAACTGCCCGCCTCCGAAAAGCGCCGCCTGAAGGAGGAACGCCGCCGCCTGAAGACCGAGGAACGCGCCCGCCGCAAGGAACTCGGCTGAACGGCGGCGGAAAGCGGCCGGAGGGGTGCTCGGTGGGGAGGTGACCACCCGGGCGGCCGAACGGGGCCGAGGCGGTGGGGCGGGGGTCAGAGCGACGCCGGGGCGGACTGCCGGAGGAGGTCGAGGTCGACCGTGCGGGCCATGGCGCGGTAGCCCTCGTCGCTCGGATGGAGGTGGTCGCCGGAGTCGTAGACGGGGCGCAGGCGGACCGGGGCGGCCGGGTCGCGGAGGGCCTTGTCGAAGTCGACGACCTCGTCGTAGACGGTGCCGGAGCGGATGATGCGGTTGACCCGTTCGCGGACCGAGTTCAGCTGGGCGGAGTAACCGCGGTGTCCGCCGAACGGCGTAAGGGTGGAGCCGGTGACGCGCAGGCCGCGGGCGTGCGCCTCCCGGACGATCTGCCGCATGCCCGCGACGATCTTCTGCGGGTCGAGCTGGCGCGGGGACTTGAACAGGTCGTTCAGGCCGATCTCGACGATCACCGCCTTCACACCGGTGCGGGAGAGCGCGTCGCGGTCGAGGCGGGACAGCACGCTGGGACCGTTGTTGGGCGAGAAGCGGCTGCCGTTGACCAGCAGGCGGTTGCCGCTGATGCCCTGGTTGAGGACGCCGTAGCGGGGCGCACCGGGCTCGTTGCGCAGCCGGGCGGCCAGGAAGTCGGTCCAGCGGTGGTTGGCGCCGGCCGTGGAGGTGATGCCGTCGGTGATCGAGTCGCCGATGGCGACCACCGAGCCCTGCGCCTCGGTGCTCCACACGTCGACCCCGGTCAGATAGCGCCAGTAGGGGCTCTGCTCGGTGTAGGCGGCGCCGGTGCCGTCCTCGGCGCGGTCGCCGCGCGCCAGGTAGGAGGTCTGCCGGGCGTACGGGTGGTAGGTGGCCGGGCCGGACGGGGAGGGGGAGTACGTGGTGACCAGGAGGTCCGCGTCGCCGGGGACCTTCAGCCGGGTCGGGTCGCTGGTGACCGCGCCGCCCGCCGGGATGGTCACCGCGGGCTTGCCTCCGAAGGACAGCCGGCGCATCGTGCCGTCCGCGGCGGTGGGGTCGCTGGGGGCCGCGGCCAGGGCCACCGAGGCGTGGCTGACCACCAGCGGCCGGGTGCCGTAGAGGTTGGAGAGCTGGATGCGGACGCCGGAGCCGCCGACGCTGGTGTGCACCACGTTGCGTATCGACATCCCCGCGTAGCCGTCCAGGGTGCCGGGCTCGGCCGCCGCCGCGGCCGCCGACCAGGTGCCGACCCACTGCCCGGAGACCGCCGGTGCGGCGGGATCGCGCGGCTTGTGCGGGGAGCTGCCCGGACCGCCGTCCCCGCCGCCGAAGCCGGCGAATATCGCGGCCGAGATCAGCACCACCACTGCCGCCAGGGCGGCGAGCAGGGCGTAACCCACACTTTTCTTCATGCGGGAGGGGTCTCCTGGGGAAAGCGGAGCTCCAGGCTCCGGGCGGGCAAGGGCAGCGGGTGGGCAGCGGCACCGTTGGCGTCCGGTCGGTCCCCCATGATCCCACGGACCTCCTGGGAGCCGCCCGGCACCCCGTACGGTGCCGGCCCCGGCGGTTGCCGGGAACTCGTGGTTGGCTCCAGGAGTAGGTCACAGTGGGACATACGGCCGGACCGGTGGCCGGACCCGCGGCGCAGCATAGGCCGTGGGAGTGGTGGGGGGCACGGTGGGAGCGGTGGAGCGGATGGAACGCACGAGAACGGACAGGGCGTCGGCGGGGGACGCATCCCAAGCGCCGGACGCGATGCCGCGCGGCCCGGTGGCGCCGGCCGGCGGCTTCGTCTACGGTGCCGCCGACGAGGAGCGGCGGCACGCCGTACGCCGGATGAAGACGCTGGCCACCGGCCTGCTGCTGACCGTCGCGCTGGTCTACGCCCTGGCGACGTGGGCCGGCCGCGCGGGGGCGGGCGGCTGGACCGGGTTCGTCGCCGCGGCCGCGGAGGCCGGCATGGTCGGTGCGCTGGCCGACTGGTTCGCGGTCACCGCACTGTTCAAGCGGCCCATGGGACTACCGATCCCGCACACCGCCATCATCCCCACGAAAAAGGACCAACTCGGACAGAGCCTGGGGGATTTCGTCGGTGAGAACTTCCTCTCCGCCGAGGTCGTCCGCCGCCGGCTGCGGTCCGTGGGCATCGGCCGCCGCCTCGGCGGCTGGCTCGCCGAGCCCCGCAACGCGGACCGGGTCACCGCCGAACTCTCCACCGCCCTGCGCGGCGCGCTGACCGTACTGCGCGACTCCGACGTGCAGGCGGTGGTCGGCGAGGCGATCACCCGCCGCGCGGACGCCCAGGAGATCGCGCCCGGCCTCGGCACCATGCTGGAGAAGGTCGTCGCCGAGGGCGGCCACCGGAGGGTGGTCGACCTGGTCGTCGCCCGCGCCCACGACTGGCTGGTCGAACACGGCGACTCCGTCATGGCGGCGGTCTCCGGCGGCGCCCCCGGATGGACGCCCCGGTTCGTCGACCGCAAAGTGGGCGACCGGGTCTACAAGGAACTGCTGCGCTTCGTCACCGAGATGCGGGACATGCCCGAGCACCCCGCGCGCGGCGCCATCGACCGCTTCCTGGCGGACTTCGCGGACGACCTGCAGACCGACCCCGACACCAGGACCCGGGTCGAGCACCTGAAGTCCGAGGTCCTCGGCCGCGGCGAGGTCCAGGACCTGATCGCCTCCGCCTGGGGCGCGGTCCGCGCGATGATCGTCGCCGCCGCGGAGGACGAACACAGCGAACTCCGCCTCCGGGTACGGGCCGCCCTGCTGTCCCTGGGCCGCCGGCTGTCCGACGAGGAGCGGCTGCAGAACAAGGTGGACGGCTGGCTGGAGGGCGCGGCGGTCTACATCGTGACGACCTACCAGCACGAGATCACGTCCCTGATCACCGACACGGTGGCCGGCTGGGACGCCACCCACACCTCCCGCAAGATCGAGGCCCACATCGGCCGCGACCTCCAGTTCATCCGCATCAACGGCACGGTGGTGGGAGCGCTGGCGGGGCTGGCCATCTATACGGTTTCGCGGGCGCTTGGCTGACTTCCCACGTACCCGTCTGTTCCGCCGCGGGTGGTCTCGCCGTTGCGCTTTGCGGCGCCCCGCACGTACCCGTCTTTCCCGACGTGGGGGTCGGTCGCCGTTGCGCTTTGCGGCGCCTCCCACGTAGCTGTCTTTCCCGTCGCGGGTGGTCTCGCCGTTGCGCCTGCGGCGGGCTGGGTGGGTGTTGGGTGCGGTGACGGGCCTGCGGGGCCGGTGTTTGGGACTGCTGGCGCTTTACGTCCCAAACACCGGCCCTCCGGCCCGTCCCCTCCCGTTGGGGGAGGGGAAGAAGGTG